>NZ_NTRO01000140.1:0-3709 GCF_002560575.1 Bacillus sp. AFS023182
AAAGATAATAATAAACTATATGAAAAGACCGCATTTTCCATAAAAATATACCTTAAGTTGATGGATGTGGGGTAGCACCACATCGCCATCAAGCTAAGGTTTTGAAGTACCCCCTAAATGAAAATTTTCTTTCCCTACAGTTAGTTATTTTGAGAAGTCAGCTCATTTTTATGTTTTGAGGGCCATTTGATGAGCATAGGATATCAAAAAAACAAGTTAAGATTAGTAATTATATACTATTTCATTTCATACAAAAGGAATTTGTTCATTATTAACGAAAGTGTATGTTAACTAGATGAATTCATTCATACACAGTACTACAAAAAGACATGGGAACAATCTCATATCAAGATACATAATTATAATCCATTTAAAAAGCTAGTAAAATTAAGGAGAAACATCGTATGGGGAAAAAAGTATTGTTCTTTGGAGATTTTGGAATTGACGATACGATAGCTATCATATATGCGCATTTAACAGATAAAATTGATGTTATAGGAATTGTTGCAGACTATGGGAACGTACCTCAAGCTGAAGTTGTTAGAAATGTTCGCTTTTTACTTAAAAGTGTAGGAAAAGAATATATAAAAGTGTTTGGTGGGGCGGAGCATTCTATGTCTTCAGAAGCTGAAACTTTTTATCCAGAAGTTCACGGTAAATTTTGGATAGGGCCCATTCACCCAGGACTAGAGCTTCAAACATTTGAGAATTTTTTTGAGGTTCTCGCACTTATTAAGCAGTATAAAAATGAACTTATTATCGTGAATACCGGAAGGCTAACTTCACTTGCAACTTTATTCCTCCTTTATGGAGATGTGATGGAATATGTACATTCTTATTATATTATGGGAGGAGCTTTTCTATATCCAGGAAATGTTACTCCCATTGCCGAAGCCAACTTTTATGGCGATCCTGTTGCGGCCAATATTGTAATGAGATACGCAAAGAATCTATCAATTTTTCCTTTGAATGTTACACAATCGGCTATCGTAACACCAGAAATGGTCAATTATATTCACTCTAAAGGAAAAACTAAGTTTTTAAAGCCCCTTTTAGACTATTACTATTATCAATTTTATCAGAAAAAAGTTCCTGGAATACAAGGTAGCCCAATTCATGATGCGCTCACTTTGATTGCAATTAATCGTGATGATATTTTTACATACCATCAATCAGCAGTGACGGTTAATGTACTTGATACTGTACGAGGGCAAAGTATAGGAGATTTTAGATCTACTTTTGAACCAGAAACATTCGGTAATCGTCCAAAACATAGGATTGCAATACAAATGAATTATGAACAGTTTTTTAAGGAGTTTATGACTGTAACGACTGGCGACCTATTTTAGTGAATACCCTTATATATAAGGGTATGTTTTGCTATCAAGCTAAGATTTTTAAGTACCCTCTAAATGGAAATTTTGTGTTTTTATAGACCTGAAATTTATTTTTATCGTTCTTGGGGTAACTTATTTTCTTAGCTTGATGGGCATGTATGGTGACCTCTATTAGGATAAACGGGCGTTGATGTTATAAAAATTTATGAATCTCTATATAATAATTTTTGGCTTTCTTAAGAAAAAATTAAGAAATTTGATCAGTATTTATTAAGAAATGCTATTTATAATTCAAAATACCCCTTAAAAAAGAAAATATAAGTAAATATTATATATAAACGATATAATTTTTATTATTTTGCGACTTCACATATTTTCCTCAAACACGTGAAGACGTAAAACACTAATAAGACGGAGGAATTTTGATTGATGAAAAAGTTTTTATTTTTTTGTAGTATTTTATTAATAATAGGAGCAGGATATTGTTTCTATCAAGCATTGCCAAATGTACTGCTTGTATCTGGGGATCAACAACAAGTAGAAAAAGTAACAGAAGAATATAAGTCTAAATTAAGTTCATCTACGCAGTATAAAGAAAAACAGTTGTGTGGTTCTCAATTTAAAGATAAAGATGAAACATCCTGTAATAATACTGGATCAGTACGAGTTTTAAATAAAACTACAGCTGAGAAACTACTAAAAGAACAGATGTTGCAAAAAACAATACGTCCACGTGTTACAGAACCTATCCAATCTTTGCCATCCATCACAAAAGAAAAAGGTGTGGTATATGGAAAAGATATTTCTAGTGAAGAGATACAGATTGGAACTCAAATTATTCCTGTGACAAAAGGAGGAGATGATTTAGGAATCGGCGTTGGACAGGGACAAAAAATACAATCTAAATTAATAATTGTTGATGATTCTATTTATAAAGAGCTGTTATTAAAAGAAAATACTTTTAGTATATTGCGTTTTGATATTAAAAACACTTTAATGGGTAATATTCCAGATATAGGAGTTGTAGAAAAATCATATCCTGAAGTAAAAACAATAAGAGTAAAAGCTAATAAAAAGATTAACTATTCAATACTGTGATCGAGCCATCCAAAACTGTATCGTACATAATTCTTTTTATTTATTAGGGATACCGCCACATCGCCATCAACCTAACGAAATTATATACCCCAAAAATGAGAAAAATGGCATCTTCAGGTGAAAATGTACAATTTTTTGTTTTTGGGGTATTTATTTTTCTAAAGTTGATGGATGTGTGGTTCTACCCATCGCTATCAAGCTAAGGTTATGAAGTACCCCCTAAACGAAAATTTTTATCTATCTACAATTATTTATAACAATTCAGCTCATTTTTTTAGTTTTTGTTAACAACGAATTTCTTAAGTTAATGGGCATGGTCTGAGATCCCCATAAAGAAAAAGCACCCTTAGGTGCTTTTTCTTTGTTTGTTCTCGCGTATTGAGATGACTATTCAAACCTTGTATTAGGGGACATGGTTCAAACAGATATATATTACACTTAAAGCTTAACATTAACAGAAAATACTGTAAATTGATAACATTTATGCAGAACATTCCCAAAGTTTAGTATAGATATTTTTCACTATTATTATAATGAAAATAGTATAAAAGCACAATTGCAGGGATTTTTTCATAAAGAAAAGACATCCATAAGATTGTCTTTTCTGATGTTTTTCTAGCAGAAGCAAGCAGCTCCGACTATGATTAATAATATAAAGAGGACAACGAGTAAAGCGAAGCTTCCAGCAAAGCCACCGCCACAACTTCTACAACTACCACCAAAGCCCATAATAGTTCCTCCCTTACTTAATAAGAGGGGAAAAATGGGGTCATCTTCATGTATTTTCACGGTTTACATTACCTTATGTTTTTAAATAATATATGAGCAGGTCCTTTTAAAAAAGAAAAGACACCCTAAGGTGCCTTCCTCCGACTTGAACCATCTTAATTTTAATAATATGTATGTGGACTCCCATCCATTTACCATTTTACCATATTTATCTATATTGTTTATTGAGAAAAAAAGAAAAAGCCCCATAAATCAGAGCTTTTATGTTATGGTTAAGTTACCTACATTACTATTTTCTTGCGCATGTTATCCCCATTTCATGTGCTTTTTTTATTTTATTTCTCCTCTAAAATACGTTCAATATCATTTATACTTAATTTACTTGCTTTAGCAATTGTTTCGAGTGGTACACCTAGTTCATGTATACCTTTAATCATTTGTATTTTTCCTTCTTGAATTCCTTCTTTCTTCCCCTCATTACGAGCATGAGCAACCTTTGCAGCTTCATCCATTAACACTTTTTCCCTTGCCTCATAGGCTTGTCG
>NZ_NTRO01000141.1:0-1716 GCF_002560575.1 Bacillus sp. AFS023182
ATGACTCGTCTTTTTTGTGTATATAGCTTATTGAAGGTCTTTAATAAAGTGAAACTTTAATCAGTGGGGGGTTCTTCCTCCCCAACTGATTATTGGCCCTCACCAATCGGGTTTTTACGGGCAGTTTATCTCCCACCGAACATTCTAGCCACTGGAACTGGACAATGATTTCGCTGAATTTTGAGGTGGGAGTATTACCACCCGTTAACGTGGGATAAACTTTTTCGGAGGCTTACTATTTTAGATTAGTAAAAATCTTGATGCAACATGAGGGTGCTATATTTAGAATTTGTATAATGTAATATAAGGTATTTTTGAATATACATAGTAGAGAAAGGGTTTATAGAATGAAGAAAATAAGTATTGTTACAATAGTAGTTTTACTCCTTCTAGTTATTGCGTATATGTTAGTTGGAAACTACTTTTATAACTATGCGTTAAATGCGAAACAAGAAAAAGAATTTTTAGAGGGAAACCCTCATTTAAAGAAAACCGTAACTACATCGGTTAACGTAGTAGCCACTGATGAAGTGAAAAATGCTGAATTTTTATCAAAACATCAACCGAATACGATAATTGCACGCTCTTTTGATGATTTAAAACTAAATGGCTATGAATATCGTAATCAGGAATCTAGTCATAAATGGTCAATCGTGGTTCACGGCTATAGTGGGAGAGCCTCGGAAATGACAAAATATATTCGTCATTTTTATGAAAAAGGTTATAGTGTGGTAGCGCCTGATCTTCGTGGTCATGGAAATAGTCAAGGTGACTATATTGGTATGGGGTGGCATGATCGTAAGGATATTATGCTGTGGATTGAGCGTATATTAAAAGAAGATCCACAAGCAGAAATAGCTCTGTTCGGTATTTCGATGGGAGGTGCGACTGTTATGATGACTTCTGGAGAAGATTTACCTTCTAATGTTAAAGTTATTATAGAAGATTGTGGTTATTCGTCTGTAATAGATGAATTTACGTACCAATTAAAGGATTTATTCCATTTACCAAAATTCCCTGTTATGAATGCGGCGAATACAATTACAAAACTCCGTGCTGGTTATGACTTGAATGAAGGATCGGCGGTCAAGCAAGTTGCAAAAAGTAAAACCCCGATGTTATTCATTCATGGAGATGCTGATACATTTGTTCCTTTTGAAATGTTAGATGAAGTGTATAATGCTGCAAAGGTAGAAAAAGAGAAATTAATTGTGCCAGGTGCAGGTCACGGAGAAGCTGAAAAGATAGATTCAGAGAAATATTGGAATACTGTATGGGGATTTGTCGAAAGGTATATTGCTGCGTAGCTGTAGGTTCATAAAGAATCTTTCACTCCTAATAGTGAAAGATTCTTTATTTATGTATAGATTACATATATTGATAGGATAATTAGAAGGGATTAACATAGTAAGGTGAAATATGAATGTAGTGTATGGAGGGGAGGTTTATATAGGTGACTTTTTATTGTTTATGAATAAAGATATCTTTCATAATCTAATAATTTGAGATTAGGTTGTGCCGGATATATTATGTCTATAGTTAGAGGTGTACACTTTATTCAAGTTTTTTGCCGCTTTTGGTGAATAATATGCCACCTTAAAATGCAAGTGGAGGCAAGGAAGTTATAAAGGGGATTTTATATATAGTAGAGGAGTTAAAAAACATTAAAAAAAGAGTTGCTTTTATAGTGATAAGCGTGTAATATTATACGAGTCG
>NZ_NTRO01000142.1:0-2139 GCF_002560575.1 Bacillus sp. AFS023182
AGAGTTTATGGATTAAAAATAGATGCTAATTCTAAGCATAAGGTTTTAAAAGCTGATGGCACTTGGCTTAAAGTTGGAGAAGAATATGAAAAAACAGGCAACAAAGGAGAAGTATTATATACAATAGCAATTCCTAAAAATGATCCAATTTTAGAAGATACGAAATTGAAGAAAGAAGTAAATTGGAAATTGATTGATTCAAATGTAGTAGATAAAAATTCAGGTTATCATTGGAGCAAAGCGGTTACAAGTGGTATTTCGCATAATGTAACTGTAGGGTTATCTTATACAATTGGAATGGAAGTAGGTCTTGAAGGAGTTGCAAAAGTAAATCAATCATTAACTGCAAGTTTTGGTTATGGTGTTACTTTAAATTCAGAAAGTACAGTTACAAAAACATTTGACTTTAATCCAAAGACTGATTATGCATATGATCAATATAGAACTGCATTATATCAACAGGTAGCAACATATTCAGTTACTCCAGGAGAAAAATTACAAAAATGGATGTCTGAACAAAATGGTATTTGGGATAATATTTTTGGTCAATTTGGTGATCAATTTAAGGGTCTTACAAGTCCGACAGAATATAAAGTGAAAAATTCAGTTGATTATTCAGTAGATGTTTTAGTGGCTCTTACATCTAAGTAAAAAATTAGGTTCAGTTTAATTCCCTCCTAGCATATGGAGATAGCAACTATTAATCTGTTAGGTCCACATAGATATGATATTGTTGATCTATATGATTGTAAAGAACCTGATTGTAGTAATTCCATAGGTTCAATGAATTGACAAAAGGCCCAAATCATTTAATGGTAATTTATCGTATTACATTTTCGATCTAATAAAAAAATAATGTTATAAACCACTAAGAAGGCACCAACATGCCTCGCAACTTAAGAGATTGTAATGCTCTCAAATACAAAAAACGTTATCCTTCCTAAACAGGCTAGATTAGAAAGGATAACGTTTTTTATGCTTTTATTACCGTAAGAACCTGTATTGATATCAATTCATTTAAATATGCAAAATTGCATATTCATATGTATATTATTGAATAACTGATCTATGAAGCTAATGAACATGCAGGTTTCCTTTTTTACGTGTTAGTTTTATCAGTAAAGAGGTTAGACCTTTGAAAGGATTTTGTAACATTTATGAAAGAGAAATGAAAGATTTGTTAGATAGTCTGAGGCTTATCTACTGGTAGACGATGCGCGCAGATAGTAAAACCATTATTGAAAATAAGAAAGGATTAAGGCATGTTTATGAAAAGAAAACTACCAATGGTTACATTCTTAGCATTCATATTTAGTTTGATTATTACTGTTTTTCCAACAAATGCTGCTTATGCAGCTGGGGACAATCGTATACTTGACATTTATGGGGATCCAATCAAGACATCTAAAGATTATATAATGGTACGTAAAATTTGGGATGGTAAGCCTCGACATGCTGCTTTCGCAGGTGTAGGTCAGAAAAAACTTGGAGTAACTTATGAGAAGTTTGCGGGTTGGCATTATGTAATTCAATATAAAGATAAATCTTATTATGGTACTGCTGAGATTCATAAGGATACAAAAGGTAATGAGTACTATGGTACACCTATAAATTTTGAAACTCCAGATGGGGTAGAAAGTGATGGATATATAAGACATAGTACGCCAGTTACCATGTCAATGTGGATTGGGGGACCAAATGCTGAGGCAGGAGGAATTAAAAAATATGTCAATGCTGGGAATCGCGGCTGGATTTATTTTAGTGACCAATCAAAAAGTACGTTAACAGTTCAGGAACAAAATTCAAAGGAAATCAATTTAATAACAGGTAAAACTGATTATCTTAGAGATAAAATGGGTAGACCTACCGATTGGTACAATGCAGATCCACAAAATTCTGAGTATGGAGTTACATCATATTTTGAGCTAGAGACTTCAGAGCAACCATTTTCAAATCAAGATAAACTATGGGGAAGTTCTGCGCCGCCATATCAATCTGGTTATGAATTAGTACCTTTACCATAAAGCATCTAGTACATTTATATAACCGTATTTATTAATGTGCAATGTGTCTTTCAGTAAGGTAAGAGAGGACCCTATGAAAGAAATTTAAATTATATATCAAATGGAGGAATATTTA
>NZ_NTRO01000143.1:0-1300 GCF_002560575.1 Bacillus sp. AFS023182
TAAATATTCCTCCATTTGATGTATAGTTAGATAGATTTAATAGATGCTTTATGGTAAAGGTACTAATTCATAGCCAGCGTAGTCTTCAGGCGCAGATCTTCCCCACAATTTATCTTGATTTGCAAATGGTTGCTCTGAAGTCTCTAGCTGGAAGGTTGTTATAACTCCATAACTAGATTGCTGTGGATCTGCATTATACCAGTCAGTAGGTCTACCAAGTTTATCTCTAAGATAATCCGTTTTACCTGTAACTAAATCTATTTCCTTCGAATTTTTTTTCTTAACTGTTAAAGTACTTCTTGATTGGTCACTAAAATAGATCCAGCTTCGATTGCCTGCATTTACATATTTTTTTGTTCCTCCTGCATCAGCATTTGGTCCTCCAATCCACATTGACATTGTAATTGGAGTATTATTTCTTATATATCCATCACTCTCTACTCCAGCCGGCACTTCAAAATTGATAGGTGTACCATAATACTCATTACCTTTTGTATCCTTATGCTTTTCAGCAGCACCATAATAAGACGAGTTTTTATATTGAATTACATAATGCCAACCCGCAAACTTCTCATAAGTTATTCCAAGCCTATTCTGACCTACAGGTGCTACTCGTTTTTCAAAAGGAATACCTGTCACCCACAAATATTTGTCTACTAGTATGTAATCTTTATTTGTGGTAATTGGATCCCCATAAATATCAAGTATACGATCGTCCTCAGCTGCATAAGCAGAATTTGTAGGAAAAATAGTTACGATCAAACTAAATATGAATGCTAAGAATGTAAGTATAGATAGTTTTCTTTTCATAAACATGTCTGCATCCCTTCTTATTTTTACTATTGGTTTTATCATCTGCGCGCATCATCTACTAGTAGAACAACTTCATCCTATCTAGCAAATCTTTCATTTTTCTTTCATAAATATTACAAAAGTCTTTCAAAGGTCTGACTTCCTTTCTGATGAAACGAATAAACCAAAAGGAAAACCTGCATGTTCATTAGCTTCATAGATCTTTCATTCAATCATACAGATATAAATATGTAATTTTGCATATCAAAATGTATCGATTCATTTGTAAACGTTTACTATAATAAGAGCATAAGATGTACCACATCTAAACACCAAGAAAGAGGAGGAAATAGTATGGAAATCGCAATGGCAGTTTTAAAATTTGTAGGTGGACTACTTCCATTCGTTCAAGAACTTTTAAAAGCATTTATGTAAGTTCATTATTCAGCAATTATTTATAAAAATTATCATACAAATGATCTGTATATCAAAGATGAATTGATGTGCA
>NZ_NTRO01000144.1:0-5071 GCF_002560575.1 Bacillus sp. AFS023182
AAACAACAGCAAGCTGCTCAAGATACGAAACAAGATACACAAACGCAGCAAAATAATAATAGCAATAGCATTTATGATTTCAGTAAACCTGAGAAAGAAAAGGCTCACTCTCTTCAAGATTTATTAGAAAACCTAAAAGCATCTAGTGATTTTGTAAGTTATCATACGTCAGATGATGAAACAATGCCGTACTGGATTTCTTATTATCGGCCATCACTTGATGGGGAAAAATTACAAAAATATTTAATGCCAGCATTACTAGAGCGTACATACTCTACATTAGAAGAATTAAAAGAACATATTCCGATGAGCGGGATTACGATTACAAACGACCTTCAAAAAATTGAAGATATGGTTTTAAAAGGGCATGCGATTGTACAGTTACATAAACAAGATCAAAAATGTATCTTAGCAAATATCACAATTGATAATTATCGGGCACCATCTATTCCCTTAAATGAATCTACAGTTATTGGTCCACAAGAGGGATTTGTAGAGGATATTGATACGAATATTAACTTAGTACGTAAACGCCTTCCGGTGTTAGCACTACAAACAAAAGAAGTTATCATTGGGACGTTCTCTAAAACAAAAGTTGTCATGATGTATTTAGAGAATCTTGCTGAAAAAGACAGTGTTGATTATTTAGAAGAATCACTTCGTACAATTGAATACGATCAAATCAACGACAGCTCCTATATTCAAGAATTAATGGGAGAAAAATCAATCTTCCCACTATATATTAATACAGAACGTACAGACCGAGTAACGACCGCATTAATTGATGGGAAAATCGCTATTTTTGTAGATGGTTCACCGAGCGTCTTACTCACTCCTGTTTCATACTTTGATTTTTTCGTTTCACCAGAGGATTACAACGTATCTTGGCTTTACGCTACGTTTTCAAGACTTTTACGACTCATTGCTGTTCTATTTTCCATCTGCGCAGCACCATTATATGTTGCCATTTTAAGTTATCATTACGAATTAATTCCAAGCGATTTACTCGAAACATTAATTTTATCAAGAGCACAAGTTCCTTTCCCACCTTTAATAGAAGCGCTCTTTCTAGAACTAGTTATTGATTTACTTAGAGAGGCCGGGGCTAGGCTGCCAATGAAAGTAGGGCAAACACTCGGTATTGTAGGCGGTATCGTAATCGGACAAGCATCTGTACAAGCAGGACTAACAAGTAATATTTTGTTAATCATTGTCGCCTTATCCGCGTTAGCTTCCTTTATCACACCGATTTATAAGATGGGGAACGCAGTTCGCTTACTACGATTCCCATTCCTTTTATTTGCAGAATTAGGTGGACTATTTGGAATTTCACTAGGTTTTATCTTTTTATTTACTCATCTATTCAGGCTTTCTTCTTTACGGAAACCATTCGCGCTCTTTTATCCAGCAAGGAAGCAATCAATAAAAGACTCTTGGGTCCGATTTCCGTTATCTATGATTGATACAAGGGATATTCAAGCAAGACCGCAACACGTAAAAAAATCAGCAACAGGAATTTCAATAAAACATACATCTGATTTTGATGAATAAGAAACGAGGTGCACCTATGAGTAAAGTCAAAACAAAATATCAAATATCTCCCATCTTTGTTTTCTTCTTAGTTCATAGTGCACAGTTCGGTGCTGGAGTTCTCGGGTTTGCACGCATTATTGCTAAAGTTGCAGGCTATGATGCTTGGATTGGCGTTCTTATCACTGGAATCATCATTCATATTCTCGTTTGGGTGATGTATTACTTATTAAAAAATACAAACGGCAACCTAATAGATCTTCATCAGCAAACTTTTGGAAAATGGCTCGGTAATGGCATTAGTATTGTATTCATGTTGTATTTTTTCGCTTTGAGTATATCCGTTGTTCGAACGTATGTTGAGATTGTTCAAGTATGGATGTTTCCTACCGGGTCCACTTGGATGTTCACAATCTTTTTATGTTTATTAAGTTACTACGTCATCTCATCAGGATTTCGCGTCATGACCGGTATCTGTGTACTTTCAATCGTGGGAACATTAGGTTATATTTTTCTTAGTTTTTTTATGTTGCGATACGCACATTGGGAAAATTTACTTCCTGTTTTTTCACATTCTTTCGGAGATATTTTAAAAGCATCTCAATTTTCAATTTATAGTATGACAGGCTTTGAAATCTTGCTTATGATATACCCATTTGTGAAGAATCCCGAAAAATCTCATAAATTTGCACAATATGGTGTATTGTTCTCTAACATTTTATATTTATTTAGCACGATTTTGGCATTCGCTTTTTTTAGCGAAAAACAGTTATCAAAAACAATTTGGTCTCAACTTTCCATGACACAAGTTATTAAATTACCCTTTATCGAACGACTAGAATACATTGCCATCTCTGGCTATGCACTTGTAATTCTTACAAGTTCTATTCTTCCATTATGGGCCGCTACAAGAGGAACGCATGAAATCTTTCATGTAAAGCAAAAATACATTTTACTTTCTTTCATACTAATTACCATTATTGTTTCACAACTTTTAACAAACAGGCACGATATCAACGATTTTATTAGTTATATTTCCAAAATTAGTCTTTGGCTTATGTATGTTTACATCCCAATCTTATTTCTTATCGTGTGGGTGAAAAGAAAATGGAAAAAATCAAGAGAAAACTAATTCTTCTTTCATGTATTTGTTTATTCACCATAACAGGCTGTTTGCAAAAAAATATTGTTGATGATGTTCAGTTAATTCAAGGGGTTGTTTTTGATACAGCAAAAAACAATAAAATAAAGGTGACATCGGTTTGTCCGGTGCAACGAAAAGGAAATAAAGTACAGGTCTATGAAGGAGTAGCAAATGCTGTTAAACAAGTAAAAGCTGATACTTCTTTGGAATCTTCTCAACCATTTGCAAGCGGACAAATGCGCATTGCTTTGTTTACTACAAAAATTGCCAAAAAGGGATTGTCGACCTCCTTTGACACATTGGTTCGTGATGTCAGCATCGGAAACTCATTGTATGTTGGATTATTAGAAGGAAATGGACCTGAGCTGTTTAAAGGAAAATATACAACTTCAGCTAATGTTGCTATTTATATAACAAAAATGTTAGAGCATAACATGCAAACAGGCCCCTTACCAACTGATAATTTACATTTAGGTGCATTTCGTTATTATCGTGAAGGCCAAGATTCTTATATGCCTATCCTAAAAAAGAGTAAAGACAAAATCAAAATCACTGGCATTGGACTTTTAAAAAATGATAAGTATGTCGGAAAAATTGATCAACAAGATATGTTCGTATTTAAGGGATTATCGGAAAAACATCGGTTAGATTCACACGAATTTAAAAGTAATAATGGATATGTAATGATCAATAATATACGCTCCAAGCCAACGTATACTGTAAATGTAAAAGCTGGAAAGCCTTCCTTTTTAATTAAAGTAAAAATGGATGCACGCATTCTAGAACTTTCGAAACAAATAAACCTAGAAAATAAAAAAAACACAAAAAAAATATCACGAGAAGTTGAACAACGCTTAAATGCTAAAGCCGCAAAACTTATCAAAAAATTTAAATCTCTAAATGTTGATCCCCTTGGGCTAGGAGCTCAATTTAGACAACACTATAGACCATTTAAATTAGCAGAATGGCAAAAAATGTATAAAGACGTACCTATCACAGTAAAGTATGAGGTTAATATTACAAATTCAGGTGTAATCGAATAATAGGAGATATAGTTTCCTCAAAATGTAAGATAATGATTGAACTCCTCTTTCGGTCATGATACAACGGAGAGAGGAGTTTTTTATACTACTTACAAAATTACTTACATAGAGAAAAAGATATTTACGGGGGAGCTTATGTCTAAAAAGTTAGTAAAGCCTATTTTATATGGTATCCTATTTCTCAGCGTCTTTTTATTTGCTCATACATACTTAAAAAATGTTTCATTTACACGTTATTTACTTGTTGTTGTACCAATGCTACTTGTGGGGATGTTTGGGATTGATCTTGCTGTATCATTTTTAATAAAAAAAGAAGAGTAGCGATAGAGAGAACATCTTATTTTATATAGGATGTTCTTTTTATTAAATAATCTCCTTATGTTACAATGAAACTCGGCACAAAACGAGAAAGGATGAAACAACATGACTAACGAAAAAGGTTTAGATAAAGGATATGAACTTGTCGCAAAAATGCACGAGGTATTTGGACATCCTGTTACAGATGTACCAACAAAATTAACTGAAGAGCGTGCAAAAATTCGCGCAAGCTTTATGCAAGAAGAGCTAGAAGAGTTTTTAGAAGCTAATACTGTAGAAGATCAATACGATGCATTAATTGACCTTATTTATTTCGCGTTTGGAACATTTGCAGAAATGGGAGTACGTCCTGATAAAGGATTTGAAATTGTAAACAATGCCAATATGGCAAAACTATTCCCTGATGGAAAACCACGCTTCCGTGAAGGCGACGGAAAAATTTTGAAACCAGAAGGCTGGCAAGCACCAGAACCACAGTTACGTGCTGAAATTGAGCGTCAACGCCAAGAAGCATTAGCAAAAGCAGGGAAATAAGATTGAATAGGCTACTATTCGCGAGAAGTTAAGACCCGCACTTATGTCTTATTTTTTCGAGCGAACGATATGTCGTGTCGAAACGCCGATATATCTGAAAAAGGAGCTCTCTTTATGAAGAGAGCTCCTTTTTGTTTATTTTTTCTTCTTTTCTGTCGGTTGACTTTGTTTAGCAAAATTAGATGAATCATCGAAATTCGGTTGCTTTTTACCAGCATTATTACTTCTACCTTTTCCCATATGTAATGCACCCCCTCTCCTCCTTACTATTCCCAAAATAAAAAATCCCCTTGCGCACAAGAGAATTTTTTTATGTTTTTTATTTACTCTATTAGTGTCCGTGTCCAGCATGCCCTGCCGCGCCCGCTGTTCCTGCAGTACTTCCTGCACTTCCCGCTCCGCCATACCATGTTTGCTGTTGTTGATGTTGTTGACCATGGTGTTGATGCTGCCCATGGTGTTGATGCTGACCATGGTGCTGATGCTGACCATGGTGTTGATG
>NZ_NTRO01000145.1:0-2874 GCF_002560575.1 Bacillus sp. AFS023182
AGGAAGTTGCGTACCATTTTCCTGAACTTGTTCTGCCGTCATAGGTGCTTTTCCTTCTTGAGCACTGATTACTACCGGAAGATTTCCTACATTCGTAGTATCAGTAGCTGCTGAAGAAAATCCTGGTGCTACAAGTAAAGCTGAACTTAACACAAATGCTGCTGGGATTACTTTTTTCATACGTTTCATGTTATTTCCCCTCTTCTTTTCATTATTTCTACAAGATTACAAAAGATGAAATTATACTGTACATTGCTTATACTATTACTTCTGAATAAAACAAAATCACTTTTGTTATGTAGAAACCTAGAATGCTATTTTTACTGATATGATACTTTTGTGATTCTAGATGATCTCCACACCACACTCTTTAAGACTGAATGTTTAGATAATTCGTTTAGCATGATGTTACTGACAATTCCCCTCAACTGTTATTAGCTTGATTTCCTCCTCTTTTAGTGGTCATACCAATTACACCTTTATTAAAACATGAAATTTTTAATGCGTAAATAGTAGAATTTTGTCGATTACATTCAATAATCTATTTATTAAGAATTTGTTTAAGCGGAAAAATTATACTTATAAAATGATTGTTTCATATTATTTAAGTAATTATAATAGTTACAACTTGATATATCTGTTAACAAATAACTATTTTAATCTAAAAAATAACGTTTAATACAACTTAAATATTATTAATATAATTTAATCATACTCTGCATATAGACTCCCTTTATTTGGATATGTAAAATTGCATATCCATTAGTTAATGTTTATCGTTATTCTATTAACCATAAACGTTAACCGTATAATGATAAACAACAAAAATGGTGCTATATTAATCAAAAAGAAATGGAGTGAAAAATATGAATCAAGCTAAGGATTTTATTGGTTTTGAAAAAATAATAAAATTGTTTCAAGGTTTATTTAACATTTTTTATTGGATAGTTATTATTGGAATGTTTTTAGTTTTAGGTATGATGATTGGAGGAATATTTGTTCCTCCCCATACCTTACTTGACATTTTAACTGCAAAGGGAGTTACTTTTTCTGTAGGCTTTTATCATTCTTCTTATCAAATTGATGTAAATCATATTCAAAATACAAAAATTAGGCCATTGATCATAAATGCTTGTATAATAGGTGAAGTAATCCTAACAATATTATTATTTATCACTGTACAGATAAAAAGAATTTTACAGTTTACAAGAAATAAACAACCCTTTTCTAAAAGTTGTATTAAACACATCCAATATTTGGCGTATGGGGTTATTATTTATAGTTTTATCATCGGATTATTAGGTAATATTTGGGATTTTTTACTTGTAAGGACACTTCAATTGTCTGAAACCGTAATTTCTCTTAATTTTAATTTTGAAATGATGATAATGGGATTTCTTATTTTATTTTTGTCTCATGTTTTTAAATATGGTGCATATTTGCAAGAAGAATACGATTCTACTTTGTAAGTTTTACGAGAGGTGCTATTTATGGCTATTATTACACGATTGGATAGGGTATTAGCAGATAGGAAAATGCAATTGGGAGAATTAGCCGATGCTGTTGGAATATCTGTAGTCAATTTATCCAATCTAAAAACAGGTAAAGTAAAAGCTATTCGCTTTTCTACACTTGATGCAATTTGTAGGGTTTTAAACTGTCAACCTGGAGATATCTTAGAATATACGCATTCTGAACATGATGAAGATTTATAAAAAATTTAAAACTATAGTTTTTCTTGTTAACTATAGTTATGGTAAGGTATTTATAATTCCTGTTGAAGGGGTTACGATATATGCGACCCAACTTAAGAAGTGCATTGTTACCCAAAACTAAAAAAATGAGCTGAATTGTTATAAATAATTGTAGATAGATAAAAATTTTCGTTTAAGGGGTACTTCATAACCTTAACTTGATAGCGATGGGGTGTTGACGGTAAAACGCAGATTTTATACGCTAATGCATTTTTTAACAATAAAATTTTATTTTTGTTACTATAAAAACCAACTAGCCCCTCTTCCGAGGGGCTAGTTGACGTAAAATTCGTTGTCGGAAGTTATTCTAATACGATAGAATCTCCAACATTCACTTTTCCTGGTTTTATAACTGATGCATAGACTCCAAAATGATTATTCCTTTTTTGTACAACAGTTTTTAAAAGAGTTTTTTCCAATGTTAATGTGTTAGGATCAATAGTAATAATCATGCAGCGTTCACAGTGTCTTACTATTTCTAGTTCTACTTCTCCTATACGTATACATTTTCCAAACCATGTATCTTCTGCAAAAGGAATATTTTCATATAATGAGAATATCAAGTTTGGACGAAATCTCCTATGGTTCACATCTTTTCCCCACAAGGTGCTCATTTCTTGCAATGACGTATCAGTTACAATTAATATATGTTCTTCTTCAATTGCACCTAAGGGTACTTGCTGGGGTGAGTATTGTATACCTTTAATTTTACGATCTGATTTTTGTTCTAATTCTGTAAGTAACTCTTGATCTCCCCACTTGTATATTTTTCCTTCAGGAGAAATGATTTTGATTGGTGGATATGTATCCAAAGATTCTTCTCCTATAAAACTCGCCGTATAACCAATCATTTCAGGAAGTTGTGTTGCGGTTAAATACTTTCCTGGTCTTGTTTCATCTAAAAAGGCATGGCTTCTATCTCCATATAAACCATAGGGTGCAATGTAAGTTTGTTGAACATTTTCTCCGCGAAATGATTTTATTGGATGTCTTACAATTTCTTTTAGTTTTCCAATTATCATATCCCTACTCCTTTTTTATCTAATCTTATATCTTAATTATATAATCAATTGGAAGTAGTTACCTTATGAATATCTTATTTTTGTTAGATTTTGTGAGT
>NZ_NTRO01000146.1:0-5511 GCF_002560575.1 Bacillus sp. AFS023182
ATATCAAGGTGAAAGGGAAAGGGTGTTATTTATATCGAGCAATTGATAAAGAGGGGCAAACACTTGATATTCAACTTCGTCAAAAACGGGACACACAAGCAGCATATGCCTTTATGAAAAGACTTGTTCGAACTTTTGGAGAACCAACGGTTCTGACGACAGATAAGGCCTCTTCTTTAGCTTCCGCATTCAAAAAATTAAAGGAGATAGGTCTTTACAAAAATACCTTCCATCGTACAATCAAGTACCTCAATAATATCATTGAGCAAGATCACCGACATGTGAAACGTCGCTCCCGTTCTTTAGGATTTCAAAGTCTTCGCCATGCCTCACGAACTGCTAAAGGTATAGAAACTGTTCATGCTATATACAAACAAAAACGAAGTCTTCAACCAAACTTCGTTTTTTCGACGTATAACGCATTACATGAATTATTAATAGTTTCATAAAACTGGTCCACAATATTCCCCCATCTCTTTATGTCTTCGGAAACTTTGCAACAGAACCGTGCAAATTATCTCCTAAAGTGACACTCTTAATTTTGTATTTATTTTCCATAGTTGCCCCTCATTCCATGAATCGTTTCCGTACCCATAATTCGATTGTGTAGTTAACTAATTATTAAATGATATTTGATTCCCCTTCTCGCTTAAACCATCATTTGAATTTTTTATAAAATCTCTATTTCTCAATTTATATTTATATAATATGCAAAATTGCATATTCATTATGAAAACCTAGAAAACTCAACAGTTTAAGGTCTTGTACAACCAAAATGTAAGTAAACAAACCGGAATGATTTGAATCATTTTCCATTTTTTACAGTCTCCTACCTTTACAGGATGTATATATAAAAATATAATTTTCAAAAAACAAAAATATTCTGTTTAAAACAGGGTGTAAAAACAAAGGAGAAGAAAAAATGAAGAAATCCGTCGTTACATTACTAGCAACCGGAATGGTTTTAGGCGCTCCATTTTCAAGTGCCTTTGCAGCCGAACAAGTATCACAGCAAGAAGCTTTGAACAAAATGGAAGTCGTTCAAAAACAGTGGAATGATGAAAAAGGAAATCCATCCTTCCTTTCAGGTAAATTATCTGATAAAAAGGTAGATTCGGAAAAATCAGTAAAATCTTTCCTTGAAGAAAATAAAGAATTATTTAAAATCAACCCACAAACTGACTTAACACTGAAAGAAGTAAAGTCAGATGATTTAGGAATGAAACATTATGTGTACATTCAATCTATTAATAAAGTTCCAGTTGATGGGGCACGTTTCATTGTTCATACAAATCGTGATGGAAAAGTAACAACAGTAAACGGAGACGTACATCCCGCTGCCGCTGACCGTTTGAAAGGAAATACAAATGCAAAGATTTCAAAAGAAACTGCCATTTCAAGTGCATGGAAACATATTAATCTAGCAAAAAAAGATACACTGGTAGAAACAAATGGGACTCCGTTAGAACAAATAAAAGAACAAGCAAACTCTACAAATGAAAAAGCAGATTTAGTTATTTATGAAAAAGACGGGAATTATTACTTAGCTTATAAAGTACAATTACAATTCGTTAAACCTTATGGAGCAAACTGGCAAATCTATGTAAACGCAGTAGATGGAACAATTGTAAAGTCATATAATGCAGTTACAGATGCAGATACTCCGCAAAAAGGCTATGGTAACGGCGTATTTGGGGATCGAAAAAGCCTGAATACAACTTACAGCAGTCAATATGGAAAATACTATTTAAAAGACACAACAAAGCCGATGAACGGTGGCTTTATTGTAACAAATACAGTTAAAAATGCTACTAATTGGCAAAATCCAACTAATTACTCTCTATTCGATGCGGATAATGCTTGGGTAGATAAGAGCCAAGGTCCTGCAGTTGATGCTCATTTTAATGCAGGAAAAGTGTATGATTATTATAAAAATGTTCATAACCGCAATAGTTTTGACGGAAATGGTGCAACGATTCGTTCTGGAATCAATTTTGGAACCAAGTACAATAATGCATTCTGGAATGGACAACAAATGGTTTATGGAGATGGTGATGGTGTTGAATTCGCACCGCTATCAGGTTCGCTTGATGTTGTTGCACACGAACTAACACATGCGGTAACTGAAAAATCAGCTAATCTTGAGTACCTAAGTCAATCTGGGGCACTAAATGAATCTTTTTCTGATGTATTTGGATATTTTGTTGATCCAATCAACTGGGATTTGGGAGAAGCGGTATATACGCCAAGAGTTGCAGGAGATGCACTCCGCAGCTTATCAAATCCTGAAAAGTATGACCAACCTGCTCATATGAATGACTATCAATATTTACCAGAAACAGAGGAAGGAGACAATGGCGGCGTACATATCAATAGCGGTATTCCAAATAAAGCTGCTTATTCAACGATCACTGCTATTGGTAAAGAAAAAGCAGAAAAAATCTATTACCGTGCTTTAACAACGTACCTTACACCAACAAGTGATTTCAGCGAAGCACGTGCTGCTTTATTACAATCTGCTGCTGATTACGATGGCGTTAATAGTGGGACATATCAAGCTGTGCAAAAAGCTTGGAATGACGTAGGAGTAAACTAATAGTTTCATTGATAGAAGAGTGAAAAAGGACAAACTTGCTAGGAGTATCTGGCCAGGTGTCCTTTTTTCACTGTATTAGAGTTCACCTTACATGCCCCTCAGCTTAAGAAATTCTTATACCTTCAAATTAGCTCCCTTGATGAGAGTTCTTTATATAAAAATCCCTACAACATTTGTAGAGATGGAGAATAGAGTAAGTTTGTTACATTTTATTATTTTTCACCAGAAATAATACTTTATAAAAGATTGTTTTATCCATCTGTGTTCATGAGTACAACTCTCCAACCATCCGGATCTTCTATCGTAGTTCCCTTCTCTTTCCAATATGGATTTTCAGGTTCAACTTCATGATAATTCATTTTATTTAATCGATTCGTTATTTTTTCAATTTCATCTTTATTAGGCATATAAAATACCAGTAAATTATCTTTTGTTGGTGCCGGACAAGGGCTTCCATTAACATGCCTTGTGAACTCAAGATGGTACTCTTCATGAGGCAATCCAAACATGACCCCGTCATAACCCTCATGGTTTTCAAACTCCCCTATGCGTTTTAAACCTAATCCTGTTTCATAAAAATTTATAACTTCTTCAAATTTATCTGTTGGTCTTGCAAATCTAAACTGAACCCAATTCTTCATGCAATTCCCTCCTTTTAAATTTTAAAAGCCCTTACAATAGCTATTATAAGTTAGAGATATAAGGTTTAAAATCCCCCATTTAGGGGAGATTTACTTAAAACGAAAGATGTATAAATTAATAAATAGTAGGACTTGGGTATGAATTTTATTGAAACTTAATTACATGAATATGGACCTAAGGAAGGTGTTGCAAAAATTAACATTTATGCAACGCTTTCCTTAGGTCTATTTTACTTTTAGCGTACAGGGTATTGACTTAAATATATCTAAATTTTGTCGTAACGTACAATTTTCTTTTTTTGATAATGTGAGGCCTTATAGCATAAAATACGATTTCACTAGGAAGCTACTACTATCCGCATTCTTTTTCATATATTTGCACCAGAACCGAAAAAAGCACCCTATTTGGGTACTTATCGTGTAAATGCCTAAATATATTCTTTAGCTATATACAGGAAAAGACAAGTTCCGTTGCAAAATTAATTATTTGATAGAATAAAAAACTCCTTATTTAAACCTATTTTCTCCCAAAACTCTAAGGCTAGCTCATTTTCTAAATCAACATAAACATGAATTAAAGAAATATCCTGTTGGTTAAACCAATTCATTAAATTATCTACTAAGTTTTTAGCAACTCGTTGTCTTCGATACTCTGATGCTACATACAATTCGTCTACTTGACCATATAACATATTACTAACTAAATCTTGTTTCATAGAAGCAATACCATAACCAATAACCTGCTGATTTTCATTAATTGCTACAAAAACCACACCATATTTTGATTGGATATATTGTTCTATTTGCTCTTGAATCCCCTGTTTATCACTCTCATCTAATTCACATTCTGCAGTTTCTATAGCATTATTATTCCACAATTCTATAATTTTCTTTATGCACTCTTGGTTAACTACACCACTGTTAATTTGCTTGATATGTGTTTTCATTCCTGTTTCCTCCTTCTATTAGTTTTTCAGAATATAAATTAATAAACTCCTTATAATGGGTTAAAAAATCATTTTGTTGATAAATTAAAGATTTTGAGTCTTATACAAAAAGAACTTGTAGCTCATCACTACAAGTTCTTTTTAAGGTAAGGTGACAAAAAAGGGAACACAAACTATCCTATTAGGCATATTCGAAAAAACATTGGGATTTGTCTTGATAGGTCTATTATATAACAAATATTAACATCCCAAGAGTCTATTTTTTAAAATTTTGTGAATTAAGAAAATAAATGGTTTATCATTTTTGTATTAGGGGTCACTATACATAGCCATCAAGCTAAAATTTTATAGTACCCCCAGAATGAAATTTTGTGCTAACTTATAACAAAAATCTCATTTTTCGTTTTGAGATAATTTTGAATTTTCAAGTTGATGGACATGCAGCTGTACTCCAGTTTCGAACTGAAAGGGCTTCTTAATATCTATTTTTTTAAAACAACGGACACAAAATCGTATATCTTTTCGAACTATATATATAGATATCATTAATTTTTATATATAAAGGGAGGAAGAAATATGAAGGAAAAAATAGAAAAGTATAAAGAGGTCACTGAAACATTAAAGGTATTGGCGCATCCTATCCGTTTAACCTTAGTAGAAATAATGCTTACAAAGGGCCCTACTAATGTAACAACAATGTATGTAAAATTACAAATGCCTCAAAGTACAATTAGTCAACATTTATCCAAACTAAAAGCTGCTAAAATCATTACAGGTACTCGGAAAGGATTAGAAATTTATTATGAAGTATCAGACAATCGTACAAAAGCGATATTATCAAGTATTGTTTTAAATGCTGACTTTCTATACTGAACATCATGGCGTTAAACGCTCTACTTTCGAATCCATTAAATATGAGTCATTCGTTACAAAAGCAAAGATCATAAGTGAAAGCGTAAAAAAACCGTTGATTATCTGTACATTACTATAAAAGAGCATTTCTTGTTATTACAGTAAGAAATGCTCTTTTTTCATATTTTCCTATTGAACTCTAGAAGACATTTAACGATGGATTATACATGAAAGAAAAGATAATCGTCTTAAAATCGCAATCTCGACAACTCGTTCCATACAATTCCGTGCTTTTTTCTTCAATTAGGCCTCACCATACATACCCATCAAGCTAAGATTTTAAGACACTCCCATAACGAGAATTTTACCTTTTTACAGTTATTTATGAGAATTCGGCCCATTTTTTTCGTTTTGGGGAACAATCAATTTCTTAAGTTGATAGCGATGGGGTAGCACCACACATCCATCAACTTAA
>NZ_NTRO01000147.1:0-481 GCF_002560575.1 Bacillus sp. AFS023182
AGATAAATTCAACTCCATAATCCGTTCATCTTCACGGACATAAACTCTATCAATGTTGTAAATCGTATCTTTAATTTTGATACGATAATCTTTTTGATTTTCTTCAATCGCTCGATCTAAACGAACTTCAATCTTTTTCATGATTTCATTTCCATCCTGGCGACTGAAATGTTTATCAGTAACCGTTACGCCAATATTGTTATAGAGAATATTCCTTTCAAATGGATATCCCATCACAATACGATCTGTATCTGGATCAATCGTTTCACCAAGCTTTAATAAATCAGCTCTCCATTTTAATTTATTCGTCTGTCTCTTCGGCATCGCTAAACACCTCCAGGACAAAGAAAGGAGTCATTGCATCAAGTGCTTGTTCTAATTCCTTTTCAGATACACGATATTCATACATAATGCCGGCAACCATAATCACTAAGTATTCGGTCTGTGAGCCTGTCGCATTCTGAACATACTTTTGTGCAGT
>NZ_NTRO01000148.1:0-2616 GCF_002560575.1 Bacillus sp. AFS023182
CGTTTTGTTGGTGCTACCCCTTACAGAGAATATACGAATTACTCCCCACTTCTTTAGACATTTTTATGTACAGTACTTATATGATTACAAGGGGCTAGCGCCTTATATCATCGCAGCCGCGGTTGGTCATAAAAATGATCGGACTACGAAAGAAAATTATTTGAGACAACGATTAACGAAAGATAATGATGCAGGGAATTTGATAACGGAGGATGAATTTTAATTTTATCCCCTTATTTATATCAGTCTTATCGGACTTCAGTCTTATCATTTGTAGTTATGTGATTTTTACATAATTAAAATGAATCAAATCCCTGTTTATTATTGTCTTTTCTTACAAGGATTCGTCAGGATTCCCTAAATATAAAACATATCCATAGGGAAGCATGTAGAACCTTGCTATAAGGGGTCACCATACATGCCCATCAACTTAAGAGCGAAAATAAAATGAACTTTTGTTCATATGAACTAAATCAATAATTCCCTAACCGAAACCGGTGAAAAATGTCAATGTGATTACTAAAAACCATGGGGGCAATAAACCTAAAATTATATAAGATAAACTAATTACTAAAAGTGCAACAAATAATATCGATTTTCTTCCTAGCAATTTAGATATTTTAGGCATTACTATAACGCCAATTAAAAAAACAATGAATTGGATGAATAGCAATGTCCCCCCATCTGAATAAGCTCGATTATAGTAAGGTAATAATTCAGGTATAATTCCTCCTAGAAAAACATCTGTTATTCCTATAACGAATTAAAAGAAACAGCACATCCAAATTAATAAATTCATTTCTTTCTCCAATCCTTACATTTTATAAAGTCTAGGGTTTTATCGTCCCTTTTTCTATAGCTAGGAATTCAAATTCAGCGGTAAATCCCTGTCCTTGTGGACTACAAGCATATACACCACATTGGAAAACTTTATCTTCTGCATCTTCCATTAATCTTGTAATACGTAATTGATTCCAAGTTTGTTCTTTTAATTCTTTTAAAGTGAACTCTTTATCATGTTTAACTTCTAGAAATTCAACGATATAGTCTTTGGACTCTCTACGAATGCGAAAATATAGATCCCATGGTCCTTTTTTGTAGTTTTGAGTAGACCAATCTGAGTAACCGTGATTAGTTACCACAGCTCCAAGTTTACACATACCATTTGGTTCATACTCTATAGACGTCTTTAACCAACAGTCTTTAGAAAATCGAACCATTAACCCAGCCTGATCATATTGATGTACAGGATATGACCGTACTCTAGTAGTGATAATTACATCCTCATTCATCTCTGAATATAGGAAATGCCCATTATCAACAGCAAATCCATAGTGTGTTTTTTGCCAATAGTCAGTCATTTTTTCAGGCTGAATAATAAGCCCAGTATCTTTTTTTTGGATATCCCATTTTTCTGGTTGACAATACCAATTTAGGTTCGGATGAAGTGTTTCATTTTGAAACTTTTCATACAATAATAATGAACACATAAAATACATCTCCTTTTTTATTATAATATTTCCTTATATATAAATAATAGTATTTAAACAACGTTTTATGCAAGCGTTTTCTTGAACAAAAAATGTAATTTTTTAAGAAAAATACATTTTTTGTTCAAGAATGATTAGTATGCTATTTGTTTGAATAGCTATATTTGTTATGCAATCGTTTCCCTTAGAATATTGTATTTTTGAAATAGAATATCTTTCAAATTTACTACTTTTATCATAATAGCTAAGAAGACTCCCTCCTCAGAGAAAGATGAATTTAGATATGGAAAAGACTATATCCAATGTGGTTCTGTTGCAAAGTTTGAAAAAAGCATAAACAGGTTGATAAATGAGGAATAATGTTTAGGAAGTAGCTAGTAATTGTTGAAGTTCATTGTACGTTGAAAAGGCGGAGTCTCTTTGTAGACTTCGCCTTTGTTTATATAGTGGTCCCGCCACATGCCCATCAAGCTAAGAAACTCATCGTTCTCCAAAACGAAAAAAATGCACTGGATTCTCATAGACAACTGTGATGAGATAAAATTTTTTTGGGGGCTACTTCAAACTCTTAGCTTGATGGCAATGTGGTGCTACCCCATCGCTATCAAGCTAAGCCCGTGTAACGTCAATGATAAGCAAGATTGTTTCTTTTTTTCGAAAGTCTATACGTAGATGCTTTAAAGATTTGCATACGAAATAAACCCTAACGGGTTTCCTTTTTTGAATTAAGCTGCTTGGTTATCAGACATGGTACAATTATAAACGACACCTAATATATCAAAGATTGTTTTCTTCTCATACCTATGGGATTTTCGCCCGTTTTGCTGTAGGAGATTGAACAGGCGAAGTAACACCTTTGATAGCTCTTGGGTGTTTTTTTGTATAGTTTGGAATAGAAGAAGAAAATAGTCTTTAATCATATATATGGCTTTATACTCACTAAGCTCTCGTTTTTTCTTCATGAGGAGCAATTGGCGCATTTGAAACATGATAGAAGAACAGAGTAGAATGGCAATCAATTGACCATATAAATGGCACTCCAATCGTTCTGATTTTATCTTTTTACAATGATGAATTTGAAAGAATGACTTCCATGTTTTAAATAAAATTTGTCGGGTAAAAGACT
>NZ_NTRO01000149.1:0-832 GCF_002560575.1 Bacillus sp. AFS023182
TTTCACCAAATCCCTTTTTCCAGGTATCTATCGCTATTTTTTGAAGATTTTTAGCACCTTCCCCCGTTAAACCTAAAGAAGCTTGAATCTTTCGTTGAGAGCTATCAAAATCTATTGCTATACCTACAGCACCTTTACCAAGTTCAATCAATTGTTGTGACATACCTTGTAGTATTTCACTAGCTTCCATTAAGTTATTTAAATCTAATTTTTTCCCTAGTTGCTCCATACTGTCTGCAGCTTGATCTCCACTCTGATCAACATCATGAAGTGAGGTTTCAAATTGCTTTAATGTAGTTTTCGCCTGATTTAATTTTGCTTCAAGTTGCTGTACTTCTGCTGAATTCTCACCATACACACGCTTTGCTGCACTTAATTGTCTCTCTAAGTTATCAACTACTCTATTGGTCAATTGCATTTGTTGACCTAGCTGTCTTTGAGCTAACTGTAATTTATCTGCCGCACTAGCATTTGAGCCTAGTTCCGCTTGTTGCAATTTAAAAGAACTCGTTAAATTCTTTTGTTCCGCTTCAAGTCTTTTCGTATTTTCTTGTAGCTTCACCAAATCTTCTCTTGCTTCCCTAGCTTCAATTCCTTGTTGTGAAAGACCTTCATTCACTCGCTTCATTGCATTATTAAGTGAGGTTTCAGCTCGTTCAGCATCCAATAATTTTCCATACATTTTGTTAAGCTGTTCAGCTGTAGTGTTAGTATCCCTGGACATTGCTTCATATTCAGCTCGCAACATAGCTGTTCTTTTCTTTGCGGCTTCCATTTGAATCTCTAGTTTTTTCTTCTCAGCACGGAGTTTATCAGTCATAGTGGCATCTTG
>NZ_NTRO01000014.1:0-786 GCF_002560575.1 Bacillus sp. AFS023182
CCCGGTCGGGACCGCCATTTTAACTGCTGCTATTGAGCAGTTGTTTTTTATTGCTTATTGTGATATGATGTTTTTTGTCGCTAAATAAAGAATATTTTTTGATGGGCTATAGCCAAGCGGTAAGGCAACGGACTTTGACTCCGTCATGCGCTGGTTCGAATCCAGCTAGCCCAGCCATTCACGAGCCATTAGCTCAGTTGGTAGAGCATCTGACTTTTAATCAGAGGGTCGAAGGTTCGAGTCCTTCATGGCTCACTCTTTTTTATTTTCGCGGGTGTGGCGGAATTGGCAGACGCACCAGACTTAGGATCTGGCGCCTTTGGCGTGGGGGTTCGACTCCCTTCACCCGCATATGCGGTCGTGGCGGAATGGCAGACGCGCTAGGTTGAGGGCCTAGTGGGGGAAACCCCGTGGAGGTTCAAGTCCTCTCGGCCGCACCAAAGAAAAAATAAAAAAAGTACTTGCATTAGAAAAACTAATGTGATAAGATAATTGAGTCGCTGAAAAACAACGACGACAAAACAACTAGATTAAGCGCCCGTAGCTCAATTGGATAGAGCGTTTGACTACGGATCAAAAGGTTAGGGGTTCGAGTCCTCTCGGGCGCGCCATTACGGGAAGTGGCTCAGCTTGGTAGAGCACCTGGTTTGGGACCAGGGGGTCGCAGGTTCAAATCCTGTCTTCCCGACCACGCGGGTGTAGTTTAGTGGTAAAACAAGAGCCTTCCAAGCTCTGGTCGAGAGTTCGATTCTCTTCACCCGCTTTTAGTTCTTTGAAAACTGAACG
>NZ_NTRO01000150.1:0-1140 GCF_002560575.1 Bacillus sp. AFS023182
CATAGATTTTCAATGTAAGTACATACTACCTTTGTAGGGCTTGATTAATTGTCATCTGAAAGGCTCTCTTGTTTCTCCCACTTCTGTTTAGGAGAATAGCTTTAAAAGCTGTTCTCCTCTATTTAGTGGGACAAAGTTCTGTTCTCAAGTTAAGTTTTATTAGGTTCTTTCAATTCCGTATAATATTTCAAATTCCGTTTAAACTATAGCTGTAACTTTAGGTTACAATTTATTGCTGTAAGCGTGGCGTTTCTTTTGCACAACAAGTAGTTAGCTAATTGAGCTAGCTGCTTTGTTGTGCAAAATGAAGTTTTTGTCCAAGTTTTTCACCATTTGATAAAATAAACATAATAATAGTTAATGAACAGCCATTTATAATTAATCTCCTAAGGAGCACTTTAATTAGATGCTCCTTTCTACATATACAATTTAGATATCAAATAGCGTTTTTATTAAAAACTTTTCACATTTAAACTGGACAAGCATATATTATTGTATGGGGACTCGCCACTCCTAAAAGACCACCTTTCCAATCTAAGAGCACGCTTATATGTGTGCTCTTAGATTGTTTAAAATAAAATAACGATTTTGTTTTAAAACTACACAAAACGAAAGGAGTACGCATACAATGTCGTGTATTCTTTTTCAATGTAAGTTTGGGTAGAAGAGCGCCTTGGAAAGCACTCTTTAATTTCTTTTTTATACGCAATTCATATACTTTAAATCACCTGTTATGTCTTCAACTAATATTTTAGTAACATTCCACTTTTTTGAGACAACAAGCCCTCCGTTTGTTGTCTTTTTTCTCTATTCAAATAAGGATTTTGTTATAATCTCACATCAATTTCAATTTTGATATATAATAAAAATATCTATATATTAGGAGTGTTTAAAATGTTAGAAACCCTAATAATCTGCCTATATATTATCTTTGGTATAAGTGCAGTATTTGGCTTAATGAAGGAATTTCAAAAGCCAAAGAAAAACCAATTTTCGATTTTATTTGAATCTCTAATTTTGATAGGAGCTATATTTTTAATAGCTAATATCTTCATCTAAATTACATAACGAGAACTCTTCAGGGAGCGAAGCAGCTAGCAAAAGCTAGCTGCTTTTTTAATTAAAATAACTATTTTATTA
>NZ_NTRO01000151.1:0-285 GCF_002560575.1 Bacillus sp. AFS023182
ACGTCCTACTCTCACAGGGACAAGGTCCCAACTACCATCGGCGCTAGAGAGCTTAACTTCCGTGTTCGGTATGGGAACGGGTGTGACCTCTCTGCCATCATCACCAAACTATTGAAGGCATATTCCTTCAAAACTAGATAACATTTGCTTCATATTATATGGTTAAGTCCTCGATCTATTAGTATTCGTCAGCTCCACATGTCACCATGCTTCCACCTCGAACCTATCAACCTGATCATCTTTCAGGGATCTTACTAGCTTACGCTATGGGAAATCTCATCTTGA
>NZ_NTRO01000152.1:0-690 GCF_002560575.1 Bacillus sp. AFS023182
CAAATCTTAGGGAATACAATGGAAGGATTATATCGCCTTGATAAAGATAATAAGCCAATCCCAGCTGCAGCTGAATCCAGCACGAAAAGTGAAGATGGCAAAAAATATACATTTAAACTTCGTAAAGATGCAAAATGGTCAAACGGTGATCCAGTAACAGCGAAAGACTTCGTGTATGCGTGGCAACGTTTGTTAGATCCAAAGACAGCTGCAGAGTACGCATTTATTGCATATTACATTAAAAATGCAGAAGCGATTAATCAAGGAAAAGCAGAAGTATCTACACTAGGTGCAAAAGCGGTAGATGATTACACACTTGAAGTTGAACTAGAAAACGCAGTTCCGTATTTCTTAAACTTAACAGCATTCCCATCGTACTACCCATTAAATGAAAAGTTTGTAAAGGAAAAAGGAGAGAAATTCGGCTTAGAGTCTGATACAGTGGTTTATAATGGACCGTTTGTTCTAACTGATTGGAAACATGAGCAAGGATGGAAACTGAAGAAAAATGATAGTTATTGGGATAAAAAGAATGTGAAGTTAGATGAGATTAACTACAGTGTTGTTAAAGATATGGCAACTCGTGTAAATCTATATGATAGTGGTGAGATTGACTTTACTTTATTAAGTGGAGAGTTTGTTGATAAATATAGAAATAACAAAGAAGAGTTTGGTGTATATTCTGAACCA
>NZ_NTRO01000153.1:0-7467 GCF_002560575.1 Bacillus sp. AFS023182
TTCAAGTACTTCAAGTAATCAAAGTGATTCTTCTGTTGGTTTGAAATAAAGTTTGATTAAAAATATCCCGTGACCCGTGTTTGCTCACCATATACCTAGCCTTTATTTTGAGAAAAATTCAATCAAAATAAAGGCGTTTCGTTATATTTAGTAACTTACTTTTACAAAAAGTTTAATCAAAAATTCAAGACCTTATAAACAGTTCACCGCTATTTCAAAGCCACTAAAAAAGCTCCATGAAAGGAGCCAATTATTTCACGAGTTTTGGAACAAATATTGGGTTTAAGAAATATTGACAGGCTGCTTTTTTGATAAAAAGCGCTTTTTTAATTTTGTTCCGCAATCGGGCCATATTCTGGAATAAGTGATTGTATAAATAATTAAATTTTGAGATAATTATTATTAAGGAAAAGGGAGTTTAAATGGAATAAGATTGCTCACTAAAAGAAGTAATGAAAATATGACTTACAAGGGGTAGAGTTATGAAGCATAAAACATCAGAAAGATTATTTAGAATAGATTGCGGAGATATCTATCTCCAAGAGTTTTCCATTAAAGATGCAGATAGTATATACAGAATTTCAAATCAACCCGAAATATTTAATTTCTTGCCAGACTGGAAATCAACAAAAGAACAAAGGGTAGATTGGGTTACCAATTATGAAATACCAGCAAATAAAGCCTTTCTTGATGCCGCTGTAAATACATCAAACATAGATGGTCATTTTTTAAAACTAGGGGTATTTATTAAGGAAACAGATGAATTTATTGGTTGGTGCTGTACAGGCATTAAAGATGAGCTACCTTCACCGAATAGAGAAATTATGTATGCCATTTCAAGTGAATTTCAAAAGAAAGGATACGCTACTAAGGCGTCTAAAGGATTGATTAACTATTTGTTTACAAATACAAATTTAGATGTCATTAACGCAGTAGCTTTAATTAACAACGTTTCATCAAATAAAGTTATTGAAAAATGCGGATTTACTTATCTGAGTCAACAAACGATAGAAAATGAATTATATAATCACTATATATTGAATAAATCAGAGTGGATGAAAAATCATTAATAGAAAATGTTGTTGTTCCAGAAAAGGGCGCTTTAATGGAGCAACGAAAAAAGCCTAATTTCTCAATTTTAATGAGAAATTAGGCTTTTTATATTTACTCATAGTGCAAAATAGCGCTTAAAATAGGTGCAAAATAACTCCTAAATTGACAATACTGATTTTATCACATTCGCATGACTTGTTCAAAACTTTTAAGTTATGAACATCTTAACTTCATAACCTTTACTCCAGTAATTACGAAATCTGCACAGACAACTTTATTATGTATACTCAGGACGCTAAAGAACACTTAAAATTAGTGCAAATTATCTCCTAAAGTGACATTCAAATCGTTTGGTAAATATCAGCATCCCAAAAACTTTACTTTTTGGGGTACTTTATTAATAACATCACCATTTGTAAAATATTGGCCATCAGGCAATGCGTATCTTCCTTGATGATTTTTCTTGAGAGTGCCAACCATAATTATCAACGCTATTTGATAGCTAAACTTTTAATTTTAACATATAAAACAAAAGCGAAGTCTTCAAAGAGACTCCGCCTTTTCAACGTACAATGAATTTCAACAATTACTAGCTACTTCCTAAACATAGTTCCTCATTTACCAACCTGTTTATGCTTTTTTCAAACTTTGCAACAGAACCTTATTTAGGTTATTGAGAATATTGAAAGTTTTAAGTAGATAGCATGTTATCTGGTTTCTTATTTTTATGTACCGTAGAATTTCTATCATATAGATTGTTTAATAAACGATCATACTCATTTCTTGTAATTTCTTTGTTATATAATTGAATTAATAAATCTTTATGTTCTTTTGAAAAGGCCATTTTATCAAAAAACTTAGGATACATAGTACCATTCTCTCCGCTTCTTGTTGAATTTATGTTTTGTATTTTGTAACTGAGAATTAGAAAATTCCCTATCTATAATGATAGATAGGGAATTTTCAGCTGCTGTTTTATATACCGTTGTATAGTATAAACATTAGGTGTCTTTTAAAGTATAACATAAAAATTATAATATATTTAGATTATATATATATATTGAAATGCAAAATTGCATATTCGACCTTCTCGATAGAGTGTACCTTATTGATAAGAAATCATTTCCTTGATATTATTAGTCTCATAGACTCTCAATAAAACTTATCAAAAATATGTACAAAAAGAGGGATGAAAATGGTCTATGGCTATGCACGTGTAAGTGCACAAGATCAAAATTTAGATACACAGATTGAACAGCTCATGAAATATGGAGTAGATGAAATCATAAAAGAGAAAATTAGTGGAGTAACAAAACAAAAGCCGGAGTTAGACAGGTTACTTTCAAAACTAACTACTGGGGATACCTTAGTCGTAACTAGAATGGATCGTTTAGGTAGAAATACCATTCAACTGTTACAGTTAGTAGAACAATTTCGGGAAAAGGATGTTCACTTTGCAATTTTAAATTTGCGGATTGATACAAGAACTCCAACGGGTAAGTTCTTCTTAACTGTCATGGCTGCCTTTAGTGAATTAGATCGTGAAATGATTAAGGAAAAACAACATGCGGGAATAAAGCTAGCAAAACAAAAAGGCGTATATAGAGGAAGAGTGAAGAAATACACGGATAAACATCCTGGAATGAACCATGCAATTGAATTACGAAAACATACCAAGAAAACAGTAAAGGAAATATGTCAGATTACAGGAGTGAGTCAGGCCGCTCTGTATCGTAGATTAAAAGAACTTGAATAAAGTTCTTTTTTTATTTGTAATTAAATCCCAGAGTGGCCCCTCATACCCTGAATCGTTTCCGTCCCCCCACAATGTAAAAACTGATGTGCGAAAACCTTTCTCTGACATTTTTTATAAATACAGTATAAAATACTAAACGTTTAGTTTATTATATAATTATTAGTAAAAATTCCTAAAAAATGGAGGTATGCACATTGGAAAAAGAAAACATTGTATATAACAGGGTCTGGTTCATTACTGGGGCTTCAAAAGGATTTGGACGTGCATTAGTTGAAGCAGCACTTGAACAAGGTGATATGGTAGTAGCTACAGCACGTAAACCAGAAATTTTAGCACAATCTTTTCAAGATAATAATCATTTATTAATCCTGCCTTTAGACGTAACGAATTCTTATCAAATCCAAGAATCAGTCGAAAAAGCCATTGAAAAATTTGGGCATATTGATATTTTGGTCAATAATGCTGGGTATGGACTGTTAGGAGCAGTGGAAGAAGCGAACCTGGAGGAAGTAAAACAAGTATTTTCTACTAATGTTTTTGGTTTGCATGCTGTAACACAATCTGTCTTACCCCATCTTCGATCTCAAAGATCCGGCCATATTATCAATATCTCTTCAGTTGGTGGATTTTCAGGTTCTATAGGATGGGGAATCTATAACTCCACTAAATTTGCAGTGAAAGGATTATCGGAAGCGTTATCGTTAGAAGTGAAACCTTTAGGCATTCACGTTACCATTGTCGAACCAGGAATGTTTCGTACCGATTTTCTTGCAAGTTCTATGCGTTCTGTTAATACAATTATTAAAGATTATACAAATACTTCAGGACAAACACGAGAAACAGCTAATAAAAGTAACGGTAGCCAGCCTGGTGATCCTAAAAAGGCAGCTTCAGCTATCTTAAAGGTTGTTGCAGCTGATGATCCACCACTAAGACTTGTTTTGGGGTCTGATTCCCTAAAGCGAATAAAAACAAAACTTGAACAAGTCAAAACAGATTTAAATAATTGGCAAACTGTCACATTAAGCACAAATATAGAGGATGAACAAATTGGTTAATTACGAGGTAAAACAGTCAAATTCTGAGCATAAGCGAGGGAGACCCCGCAGCAATAAAGTAAGTGAGCGTATTCTGAAAGCTACTATCGAACTTTTGTTTGAAGAAGGACTTCGGAAAACAACTGTTGATGAGATTTCTGCCCGTGCTGAGGTTAGCAAAGCAACTATTTATAAATGGTGGCCAAACAAAAATGTAGTTTCAATAGATGCTTTTCTATTTAAAATGGAAGCTGAGGTTAAAATACCTGATACTGGATCTGTACGTGAAGATTTTTTACAACAGTTACTTTCAGTTATGCGATTTTATAAAAGTCCTATTGGTAAGGTGTTTACCCAACTCATTGCTGAAAGTCAATACGATCCCCATATAGCTACCATATTTCGCGAACGGTTCCTAGTCAATCGACAAAATGCTGTGCAGGTTATGTTGCAGCGGGGATTTGATCGCAACGAGATCCGAAACGATATAGACTCTAAAATTATCATTGATTTAATTTATGGACCTATGATATATCGACTTCTTACAGGGCATGCACCTTTGGACGACAACCTTGCAAAATCGATTGTTGATGTGGTGATAAAAGGGATAAGAGTATAATCTTTATATCTGGTTTTTAGATTAACAAGAAAAAAGATTAACCGATATTAAGAATTTCATTTATAACTTCTGATAACGAATTTTACGTCAACCAGCACCTCTTGGGGAGGGACTAGTTGTTTTTTTCAGTAGTAAAAATGAGATTTCACTTTTAGAAACTGTCTTAGCGTATAAAATCCGCGTTTTGCCCCTTTAGATAAACATATCCTAAGGGGCAAAATATCGCGTCTTTTTTATAAACATCGTGACTTTATTTAAAAGTGACACAAACACCATACTATCATTTCTACAAGTATTCAGTTTCCATTGAGATTCTTTCTCCGTTAAATGGTCCGATTGTTAAATAGCATGATAGGCGTTTTTTAAACTACTTTATTGTTACTTAACAGTGGTACCCCTAATTACAAATTATCAATCTTTATTATAAGCGATTAATCTTTTTCATGAAGTTATACTTTATGGAACATTTAACATTACATGCCATTTTGTTGGGAGAATGGTATAATTTTGAGGTTTTAGCAAAGGGCAAGCTACGGGTTTGCCCGGGCAAACCCCAAAACGTTCGTTTTGACTTGGTAGGAGTTTCCTACAACCTTTACAAATTTTTATAGGGTATTTACATCGTAAATACCCTATAAATTTGTTGTCGCTTTGCTCGATTTTTAATGAAAGGAGAAATGAAATTGAGAGCAAATAGAAAAAAGGAAAGACTGGAAATTCAATTGTTTAAAGAGGATAAAGAATTTATTAAAAATAAATCTATAGATTTTGGATATAAAAATGTTTCAGCATTTGTTATTGATTCAGCAAAATCACATTTCAAACTTGAAGTCGATATGAAAGCTTATAGAGATTTAACTAAAGAAATAAATTATATTGGTAAGAATATAAATAGCCTAATTAGAAGGATCAATACAGATGGAATTTACACTGATAATGATATTGATTTCCTTAGAGTTAATCAGAAAAAAATTATAAAATTAATGAATACAGAATATGACCGATTACTTGATTTAAAAACCAAGTTTAATAGCGATAGCTTGAGTAAAAAACAGAAGGAAAAATTAATAAAGTCATTATCGGAAAATCAAATCAAGATACCAAAAAAATTAGTATTAGAAGAAGTGTATGAAAAGATAAAAGAAGATTTTGTTTATATTATAGAATGTATAGAAAACTCGCCTGAACAAGGTATGGAAGTAACAGAATACGTATGGCAATATTTATATGGAGATACGCTTTATAAGTTAGATGATAACCAATTAATAAAATTGGCCGATAGCATTTTTATTTTTGCACAGAAAGTGAAATTTAAGTTATCCAAACTTGATAATGTTTTTTCAGATGATGATTGGTTTGAACTGAAAGATATATTAGATGAATATGAAATTTATTAATTAAGGATTGATTACAATGTCTATTGTTAAAATACAAAAAGTGGTTCTGGTGCAAAGATTGCATTTATTTGAAAGAGGTATATAGATTCCTGATGGAATCTATTCTTAGGCAGCCATTCCGAATAGTTGATGAATGAACTTCATTTCATTTTGGACAGACTTGTCCTGTAAAATAAGTTGGCCTTTTTAATGATATGCATCGTTTCTACACCAATTAATATAGAGGCTGATGTTTTGGCGGCATCAAGCCGACACATCCAAAAGCAACTATTTGGGTTTATCGGCTTGAATTTGTTATTATACGAGCTGGATTGCTCGTGCTTTCGAATTATAATTTCATTTACCATATGGATAGATATGTAATACGTGGGGGTTCGCCCCCACACGATGAACCAGCCTCTACTCCAAAAGTCAACGAAAATTCTTAGGAAATCAATTCAATTTATGTTAAATTAAATATAGATTTATTTTTCTTTTCTTTTTTATTTCGTTTAAACATTCAAGAGCCGTTTCGCGGTTCAGATTCAGACACTTATATTGTGTCTATGATTCTGAGTCCGAAATGGCTCTTTTTATATATAATCATTGGTTCTGGTGCAAAAACTCTAAAGCTCTTGCAAGTAAACTCCTAAACTTGGACATACTGATAGTATGACTCTAAAAAAGGTGTGTGATCGGTATGAAAAAGGAAAATTTGTTCAAATGGAAGCACTATCAACCTGATGTTATCTTATTAACGGTAAGATGGTACCTACGGTACAGCCTGAGTTTTCGTAATTTGGTGGAAATGATGGAGGAACGAGGTTTGTCTATTGCTCACACCACCATTATGCGTTGGGTGCATCAATATGGATCTGAATTAGTTGAAAGAGTACGACGTCATCTTAAGATAACAAATGATTCTTGGAGAGCCGATGAAACGTATGTGAAAGTAAAAGGTCAATGGATGTATTTATATCGCGCAGTCGATTCAGAAGGAAATACCATTGATTTTTATCTCAGTGAATCAAGAGATAAACAAGCAGCTAAGCGCTTTTTCAAGAAAGCCTTGGCTGCTTCTCATATTTGTAAACCTCGTGTTATAACAGTAGACAAGAACCCAGCCTATCCTGTAGCAATTCAAGAATTAAAAGAAGAGAAACGTATACCTGAAGGCATAAAAATAAGGAAAGTTAAATATCTCAATAATATAGTGGAACAGGATCACCGTTTCATTAAGAAATGTGTGCGTTCTATGCTAGGATTCAAGTCATATGAAACAGCCCCTTCTATATTGAGTGACGTTGAAACCATGCATATGATGAAAAAAGGACAACTTCACCTACAGGTGAAGTCTGCCCAAAATGAAGTTAGGTTCATACATAAATTGTTTAGAATTGCATCATAATCTGCCATTGAACAGTCTAGTAGGTTTCTATGTCTCTATCAAATGATTTTTGCACCAGAATCCCAAAAGGTACATCCCTATTTTGAAGTGTCCCAAAAGTGAGTTTCGCACTTTTTGAAGTGCTGTTTTTAGTTGTTTTTACACCCTGCCAAAAGGTGTACCTCTTGATGTGGTATAAGTGCATATATAATTACCATAAAAAACATACTAAGATTAGT
>NZ_NTRO01000154.1:0-620 GCF_002560575.1 Bacillus sp. AFS023182
AATTTAGGAGATAGTATATACGGTCCTTTAGATCCTGTAGGAACAATCAAGATTTTAAAGGAGCATAAGATGAATCACGTTAGAGGTAACTGTGATCGAATGTTGTGGGGGCCTGTGCAAGATTCATCATCCACTCTATATGAAGTGAAAAGGTTATTAACAAATGAGCATTTAAATTGGCTAAAGGAGCATAAGATGAATCACGTTAGAGGTAACTGTGATCGAATGTTGTGGGAGCCTGTGCAAGATTCATCATCCACTCTAAATGAAGTGAAAAGGTTATTAACAAATGAGCATTTAAATTGGCTAAAGGAGCATCCTTCTCAATATATTATGGAAGATATCTTTTTCTGTCATGGAACACCAGATTCGGATGAAATATATTTACTAGAAAAAATGACAGAAGATGGAGGGGTATTGAAGACTACAGATGAAATTATGAAACACCTTCAAAACATAAAGCAACAAATAATTGTATGTGGACATACTCATATTCCTAGAGTTGTATATTTGCCAGATGGGAAAATCGTTGTAAATCTAGGGAGTATAGGTCTTCCAGCGTACAAAGATGACTTGCCGATTTCTCATAAAATGGAATCTGGATCACCGCTCGCTAATTA
>NZ_NTRO01000155.1:0-494 GCF_002560575.1 Bacillus sp. AFS023182
AATTTAGGAGATAGTATATATGGTCCTTTAGATCCTGTAGGAACAATCAAGATTTTAAAGGAGCATAAGATGAATCACGTTAGAGGTAACTGTGATCGAATGTTGTGGGAGCCTGTGCAAGATTCATCATCCACTCTAAATGAAGTGAAAAGATTATTAACAAATGAGCATTTAAATTGGCTAAAGGAGCATCCTTCTCAATATATTATGGAAGACATCTTTTTCTGTCATGGAACACCAGATTCGGATGAAATATATTTACTAGAAAAAATGACAGAAGATGGCGGGGTATTGAAGACTACAGATGAAATTATGAAACACCTTCAAAACATAGAGCAACAAATAATTGTATGTGGACATACTCATATTCCTAGAGTTGTATATTTGCCAGATGGGAAAATCGTTGTAAATCCAGGGAGTATAGGTCTTCCAGCGTACAAAGATGACTTGCCGATTTCTCATAAAATGGAATCAGGATCACCGCTCGCTAATTA
>NZ_NTRO01000156.1:0-222 GCF_002560575.1 Bacillus sp. AFS023182
ATTGAAGAATCTTGGAAAACACAAAATGAAGAAATGACCGTGGATGATATTGCATATAAAATTACAGCTGATCCGCTACTGTACAATGATGTGACGATGGCTGAATTAGATACAGGTGATGCTACTGCAACAGGTATCAAGGCGGAAGATTTCTTGAAGCAAGTTATTTGTGATGAATCTCAATTAGCAACGCTTGGTGGAACTACAGGACAATAAGGAGTG
>NZ_NTRO01000157.1:0-248 GCF_002560575.1 Bacillus sp. AFS023182
ATGCTTTCTGGGCGTTTGCCAAACTTGTTATTGTAATCGTCCCATACTTTTTTACCACTAACTTCTGTTGTTTCTACATTCTTGTAAGTGTTCGTAATTGTTGTGCCTTCTACTTTTGTTTCATAGTCGTTTACTTTCACTTCACTTACTGTGTATTTAAACTCGTTTCCTTGCTCATCGTACTTCGGAAGATCTTTGAAATCGAAGTTCCAATTACCAGCTTGGTCGGCTTTCACTTCTTGTGTTTT
>NZ_NTRO01000158.1:0-562 GCF_002560575.1 Bacillus sp. AFS023182
CCAGTTTTTTGTCGGAATGCTTTCCCAAAATTCATCTCAAAAACTATGTCTCTGATACGTACATTTATGAATTATATTAAATTGGAATAAAATAACTTTATTAACAAATGTTATAGATAAATATGGTAAAATCCATATAGAGCAACAACTCAAAAAGTAAAATGGTGATTCAAGTTGAAAAAGTACTCATATGGGTGCTTTTTTCTCTGTCTTACATATACAAAGGGGGATTTCATCATGAATATTATCGACTTAGAACTAGTACGAAAGCGAAAAATAAAGGAAAATAAAATGATTACAATACCAATTATTGAACGGGTCTTTGAAATAAATGGAGAAATTCAGTTTGAAGTAGCTGGTGAAAAAGAAATTCCTATTGCCAGGATAGAAAGGGAATAGATATTCCTGCCCTTTAAATAAATAAGAACCTGTAGTATTCCTACAAGGGGTACTGACGGCAAAACACGGATTTTATACGCCCAGGATATGCAGGATTTCATGCATGCTACGAGAACGGTTTGAACTGCAAAATGCTGTTGTGACGGGGATTTATGAAATCCTA
>NZ_NTRO01000159.1:0-1276 GCF_002560575.1 Bacillus sp. AFS023182
GTTATGGCACCCCAATTTTGAATTACTGCTATAACACCAGCTATCACAGCGGAAAGTCCAACTATGATACCTAATAGCGGCCATATTGCAACTCCCAAAGCTCCAAAGGATACAACTACAGCCGCAATAATAGGTGCTAAAATACCAACCACAGCAATCAATCCAGTTAAAATAAAAACGAAGTTTTGAACCGGCTCTGGTAATTTTGAAAACCAATCCATTACTGATTTAATCCCTTCAACTAATGGAGGTAAAATAGTTTGTGCTAACTCAGCGAGTTGCTTTCCAAGCGGTTCAAATGCAGCTTGTGTTTCTCTTAACGCTTTTTGAAATTGCTGACCAAGGGATTCTTCTTGCAACTTCTTCATTTCTTCCATTGCACCTTTGGTTTCGCCTAAACCACCGTTTAATTCATTTAGATGCAAAACAGCTTTAGCACCCATGTCTTCCCATTTAGTACCGAATAAAGAAACACCAATTTGGTTTGCTGCAACTTGGTCATCCATTCCTTTTAAATCATTAAGAACCGCGTTAAACACATCGGCTGTCGTTGCTTTTCCTTCATTGAAACTTGCCCAAACACCTTGAGTTTCTTTTGACAATTTGCCAAAACCTTCAGAAACGCCTTTAGATCCATCTTGAACACGTATTCCAAATTCCTTTACAAGATCGTTAATATAATCGAGATTATCCTTAATACCCCTGCTTTCGCAGTATTTAAAAGGGAGTAGACTATACCATCAACTCAATAAGTTGCCCTTTGGTAGTCGTTGAGGGCTTCCTTTCGGCTATCCCTGCTGATTGTCCATTGTTTCATCCTTATGATTGTCACGCCATGGTACATAAGGCTTTAGGAGTTCCCAGCATATTCAGGGTTTCCTACATATTATCGCTAATATGCGGCGCAATTTCTTACGATCCATCTCGAGTCCCATTCGCTAAAATGTTAAACATCTCATCAGCACTGAAACCAGCTTGTTTAAAGAGCGGTGCGTATTCTGAAAGGTTGTCAAACAATTCATCAGAATAGTTCAAGCCTTCTTGAGCACCTGCGGCAAGTAAATCAAATGTTTCTTGCGTAGATAAACCAAACTGAGACATTAACTGTCCTGCACCACGAGTAGCTTCATTCAAGTCTACATCATAGACTTTAGCCAGCGTTAAAACGTCCTCTGATGCCATTTGCAGTTCTTCATTTGGAACATCCCTCATGTTTTGAAAGACTTTGATAAGTGCCTGGTCAACCTCTTCAAGACTTTCACCAAATCCCTTTTTC
>NZ_NTRO01000015.1:0-87685 GCF_002560575.1 Bacillus sp. AFS023182
AAAGGAAGAGAAGGGTACATCTCATTAGAATTTGTAAAGCTAGAATCAGAGAAACAAGAAGAGAAGCCAGGAAACATTACAAATGGTGCTCAAGAAAGTGGAACAATTAACGCAACAAGTCTGCGAGTAAGAAGCCAAGCGAATACAAGCAGTGCAATCCTTGGAAGCTTGAAAAATGGTGAGAAAGTAACAATCCTAGGAAAAGCAAATGGATGGGCGAAGATTAATTACAAAGGAAGAGAAGGGTACATATCACTAGAGTTTGTTCAAATTGGAATGAATCCTACAAACCCAACTGATCCTGGACAAGTTATAGAGGAACGAGCAGTTGTAAATGCTTCTTTATTAAATGTTCGTAAAGGTCCATCTACAGGAACCACAATCATTGGTCATTTGAAAAATGGCGAGACCGTTACTATTGTTGCTAAAGAGAATGGCTGGGCAAAAGTTCGTTTTAGTGGAGGAGAAGGTTATGTTTCATTACAATTCTTAAAAATGACACAAGGTTCTTCTTCGTATGAAATTGTTACTTCATCTCAAAAGATCCAAAAGCCAAATGAAGTAGAAGCTGAGCAAATTATGAAAAATATGAAAGAAGATGCTTACATTACAAGCGGTGGCAAAATTGTGAATATGAAGCAAGGGTTTGTTCGAGCAAATGGTGTCATTAATATTTATGATATTGCAACAGGGAAGAAAGTTACATATGTAAAAGGTGGAGCAGACTTAGAGTTTATAAAAGCAGTAGGTAATCGTATTCATGTGAAAATTGATGGATTGACAGGATATGTGAATATAGATGATGTAACATTACATCCGAAAATGACAGGGGCAGCAACTTCGTATTATTCAGCAAAAAATGGAAAATTGTATCATTATGTGTATAATTCTTCTACTGGTAAATATGCAACGTATCAAATTGGAAATGCGCCAAAGCATTTAAAAGAAGGCGAACGCTATGAGGCATTCGATAAAACAAAAATCGGTGGACAAGATAGCTATCAATACTTTGAATATGTACCGTTACGTGTAACTTCTACGTATACAGGTGAAGAAATTGATAATTTCTTACGCGAATCTAATGCTAATAGTCCTCTGATTGGATTAGGCAAGTATTTTGTAAGTGCGGCAGAGAAATATAAGATGAATGCAGGATACTTGGTATCACATGCAATTTTAGAATCTGGTTGGGGTACGAGTCGCATTGCACAAGAAAAGAAAAATTTATTTGGATTTAGAGCAGTAGATTCGGATCCGTATAACGGAGCAACGGCATTTAAAACATGGGAAGAAGGCATTGATTTTTGTGCAGCATATATTGACAAGCATTACTTGACGCCAAGTGGAAACACGTATAACGGTGGAAACTTAGGAGATAAGGCACAAGGTATGAATGTCATGTATGCGAGTGATGAGAATTGGGGACAACAAATTGCATCGCTTATGTATAGAATAGATTCAATGAATGGTAGCAAAGATTTAAATAAATATCGTCTTGGAACATTGAAAGCAGGTTCTGAAGTGTTCAAAAACTTAGGAAGCGGACAAACTGGATCGACATCTCGCAATATTATGGTAGCTATTAAAAATACGGTTCATACTGCACAAGGAACTTACTATGAAATTGTTTCAGATAATAAAGCCTATAGCAGTGTTTATGTAAAAGCAGAATCAGTAAATCTTATAAACTCTTATTAAACATAGACCTTAAGATTTCATCATTTCAATGCAAGGGAATAAAAGTCATAATGTTAGAGGAAGTGACAGAATGAAACAATATATTGCATTTGATATTGGTGGCACAGAAATTAAGTATGGAATTGTTTCAGAAATAGGAACATTACTAGAGCACCAAACGGTTTCTACAGAGTCGCATTTAGGCGGTGAACAAATTGTTCAAAAGCTAATTTGCTTGTCTCAAGAGCTAATGAATCAACATGCCATTTCTGGAATTGGTATTAGTACAGCAGGAATAGTTGATATTCATAAAGGAATGATAACTGGCGGCGTGGATCATATTCCACGCTATGCCGGAATTCCTATTATTGATAGATTGCAAACTACGTTAACGGTCCCCGCCTCAATTGAGAATGATGTGAATTGTGCAGCATTAGGAGAGACATGGCAAGGAGTGGGGAGACAAAAGGAAAATTGTATTATGCTTACTCTTGGAACGGGACTTGGTGGGGCTATTGTTATCAAAGAGGAATTATATCGAGGACATTCGTTTAGTGCTGGTGAATGGGGAAACATGTTAGTTGAAGGGAAACGCTTTGAAGAAATCGCATCTATTTCAGGGTTAGTTCATCTTGTGAAGCAATATAAAGGTGAGGGTAATTGGAATGGAAAAACAATTTTTGAGTTATACGATAAAAAGGATACAGAGGTTATACAAGCAGTTCAAGTGTTCTTGAAACATTTGGCAATTGGAATTAGCAATCTTGCCTATATTTTTAACCCGCAAACAATTATTATTGGTGGCGGTATCACAGCGAGAGGTACTAATTTTTTAGAGGAAGTGAAAGAAGAGGTAAGAAAGTATTTGCAGCCAGAATTTTATAATACATGTGAAATTAGTCTGGCACAAAATCGCAATCATGCCGGAATGATTGGAGCAATTTACCACTTATTACATCGTCATGAATAAGTGACGTAAATGTTTTCGTATAATTGAAAATTTATTCTTTTTTTCAATTGACAAATAGTGCTACAATATAAGAGAAGAATACAATATTTTCCCATTTGGAAAATACCTTGTAGAAAGGAAGAAACTTCATGCCTATTATTTTAGAAAAAGGACAGAAGATTGATTTAACGAAGGGACAACCAAGAGTAGCAAAATTACAGGTCGGCTTAGGATGGGATCCAATTGGACAATCGGGTGGATTTCTATCTTCGTTATTTGGAAGCAAACCAAGCGTCGATTGTGATGCATCTGTTATTATGTTAGAAAAGGATCGTTTTTTAAATAAAAGTGATCTTGTTTACTTTGGGAATAAGCTATCTGCTTGTGGAAGCGTTATTCATTCAGGTGATAATTTAACTGGTGAAGGTGCTGGTGATGACGAAACGATTTTCGTAGAATTACATAAAGTTCCGAGCCGTATTAATCGTTTAGTATTTGTTGTAAATATTTATGATTGTGTGAATCGTCGTCAAGACTTTGGAATGATTCAAAATGCATATATTCGTATTCAAGATCCACAAACACGTGAAGAATTAGCACGTTATAATTTATCGGAAAATTACGGCGGGAAAACAACGTTAGTTGCAGGTGAAATGTATCGTCAAGGCAGTGAGTGGAAGTTTTCTGCAGTTGGAGAAGGTACACAAGATAAAAATTTAAGTGAAATTGTATCGCGTTATCAGTAATACAATTTAAGGAGGAATAATATATGGCATCGATCTCGTTAAAAAAAGGACAGAAGGTAGATTTAACAAAAACAAATCCAGGTCTTTCTAAAGCTCTTGTAGGCCTTGGTTGGGATACAAATCGTTATGATGGGCAAAATGATTTTGATTTAGATGTAAGTATTTTCTTAGTAGGTGCAAACGGTAAAGTATCAGGTCCAGAAGATTTTGTTTTCTATAATAATCCAAAGGGTGCAAACGGTTCTGTAGAGCATTTAGGAGATAATCGTACTGGTGAAGGTGAAGGCGATGATGAAACAATTAAGGTGGACTTGAAGAATGTTCCAGCACATATTGAGCGTATTTGTTTCACAATTACAATTTATGATGGAGAAAGTCGCAGCCAAAACTTTGGACAAGTATCTAATTCTTTCGTACGTATTATAGATGAAGAAAATGGCGCAGAGCTAATTCGTTATGATCTTGGTGAGGACTTCTCAATTGAAACAGCAGTAGTTGTCGGTGAATTATATCGTCATGCTGGTGAATGGAAGTTTAATGCAATTGGAAGTGGATTCCAAGGTGGATTAGGTGCTTTATGTAATAACTTTGGTTTAGATGTAGAGTAATAAGACAGATATACATGAGTGGACATGTGCTTCACTCATGTATATATTTTTAGAATCATAGCATAAGAGGTGAATATATATGGTTATTCAATTACAAAAAGGACAGAAAATTGATCTAGGTAAGACAAGTCCAGGTCTTACAAAAGCAGTTATCGGTCTTGGCTGGGATATTAAATCATATGATGGTGGATCCGATTATGATTTAGATGCATCTGCCTTTTTATTAGATGCAAATGGAAAATGTACGAAAGAAACAAATTTCATTTTCTATAACAACTTACAATCTCCATGTGAATCGGTTTTACATACAGGTGATAACCGCACGGGTGAAGGCGACGGCGACGATGAGCAACTTGTTGTGGATTTAACTAAAGTTCCAGCAGATGTGCACAAAATTGCAATTACAGTTACGATTTATGATGCAGAAGGGCGTAATCAAAACTTTGGACAAGTTGCAAATGCATTTGTTCGTTTAGCAAATGAAGAGACGAATGAAGAAGTTCTTCGTTTTGATTTAGGGGAAGATTTCTCAATTGAAACAGCAGTTGTCTTTTGTGAGTTATACCGTCATAATGGACAGTGGAAGTTTAATGCAGTAGGAAGTGGATTCCAAGGTGGATTAGGTGCGCTTGTAAGAGCGTATGGCTTGGATGCATAAGAAGGAAACGAACTTCGTTTCCTTTTTTTGACCTTTCTATAAATCTAGCAAAGAATAGGGGAAAACAGTAAGATGAGTATTTTACAGGGAATCCTTGATACGTATGCCCAATTTTTTGACTTGGACATGTGGATTAAAGTATTACAAGATCCTGTATCTTGGGGATTAATTGGTACACTTGTTGTACTTGAAGGATTATTATCTGCCGATAACGCTCTTGTGTTAGCCGTAATGGTAAAACATTTACCAGAAGAAAAGCGTAAAAAGGCATTATTTTATGGGTTAATCGGTGCATATGTATTCCGTTTTATTGCGATTGGAATCGGTATGTTCTTAATTAAATTATGGTGGGTAAAAGTATTAGGAGCATTGTACCTTGCATGGCTTTCTGTTAAATACTTCATTGATAAACGAAAAGAAAATGATGAAGAAGAAGAAGAGCATGGCTTGAACCAAAACGGTATTCTCTTTAGAATGTTTGGCGTATTCTGGGGAACAGTTGTAATGGTTGAGCTAATGGATATTGCATTTTCAGTAGATAGCGTTCTTGCAGCATTTGGTGTTTCCAATGAAGTTTGGATTCTACTATTAGGTGGAATGCTTGGTATTTTAATGATGCGTGGTATTGCAGGTGTATTCTTAAGATTACTAGAACGTATTCCAGAGCTTGAATCAACGGCATATATTTTAATTTTAATTATTGCAGCGAAGATGTTGTTATCTGTTATTCACATTGAAGTGCCACACTGGTTATTCTTTATGATTTTAGTTATCGCATTTGGCGTAACATTTATTTTGCATTATATGCGACAAGGACAAGCCAGAGAAGAGATTGCAGCTACTAAGAAAGAAGATAAATAATTGAAATGGGTTTGCTCATTATACGAGCGCCCATTTTTTATAACCTAAAATAGTTTATAATAAAGAGATAAGATATTAATTCTTAAAAAGTAAATGTTTTTTGGAGGTGAACTGTCGTGTTTTCGCGTTTTACACTTCATCCACATGCATTAAAAGACGAAGCGGATTTAAAACAATTTGAAACGATTTTAGAAAAGCGCCCGCAGTATGAATTAACAGAGAATGAGATGAAATTTAGCTATATAGCTTGTCGTATTCTTGGTGTCCCCAACGATGTAGATGAATATTTTAATGAATTATTTGATTATAGTGAAGCAAAAGGAATTACTGTACTACACGAACAAAATTTAAATAAAGTGATCGATTCTGAGAAGCTCCGTCATATTCAAGAAGTATTCACACTGCATCAGGAAGCTGCGAATGGTCTTACAGTAAATCGTCTTGTTGCGCATTTATCAGGAAAACAGTTGTTGCCTAAAGTTGATAATCCTGATTTACAACACTATATACATACAACATTTATTGCTATATTAACCTTGTATGAGAAACAACATAATCAATCTTTAAAAACAGAAGGTTTTCGTCGTTTCTTAATTGATATAATTAAATTAAGCGAAAATTATGTAGCACAATGGTTTTCGACAATTAATTATAAGAAACAAATGCCTCGCATCATTTGGTATGGGGATGCGAAGGAGAGTCGTATATATTTCTTATATTTCCTTATTATGCTCGGGTGTGATGTGTTATATTATCATCCGGAAGGAAAAGATGGCTTTGAAAGCATTGATAATGAAGAGAAGACCTTTGTTATTTCACATCCAGGTCGTATTTCATTAGAACCATTTCCAGATAGACGCCGGGAGCGAGTTGCAACAGTAGCTTATCAAGCGTCTAAAGAAATTGAACAAGTACTTCATCATGACAATTCCTTATTATATAAACCGTGGCAATTCCGTACGTACACACCCGTAGCACGCACGCTGAAAACAACATACGATGAACTCTTTTTAATTACGAAAGAAAAGGCATTTGTTCGTCCTACGTTCTTTGTAGAAAATAAACATATTTATATTCCATCTTTATTTGCGAAAGTGTCAGGTGTTTCCAAAAACGATAAAGAATATTTTCAGCGACTGAAGGCTGTGACATCATTTGATAATAGTTTATTAATTAATACATTCCCATTTACAAAAGAACAAAAAGCAAATTTTCAATTTCATTATCGTGATGCATTAGGCCGCGGGGGGAACCTTCATCCAGATTTAATTATGAATAGTCATTGGTGGCCGCATAAACGCTTGCCAGAAGGCTTGCAACATGGAATTGCAGAAGCGATTATTCACACATGCGAAAGTGAACTTTGTAAACCAGTTGGGAAAGAAACAAAACAAGAGGTAGCTTTGTATGTTTTTGCACAACTTTCCCAAATTCCACCACATATTTTAGAGTTACTTGAGAAATTTGATTATTCGCAAGAAGTTCCAAAAATTGTTATATTTAATAATGAAAAGAGTGGGGAATTAAATCGTTCTGATGCTGTTTTATTATTATTTTTAAATCAAATTGGAATTGATGTACTACACTTTAATCCAACAGGAAGAAATGATATTGAACCATATATTGAAGGAGCAGCATTTGATTCACATTGGCTCGAGGAAGTGAATTTTGATCTTGAATTTCAGGGTCCGTCAGCCTATAAAAATTTATCACAAACAATTAAAGGACTATTTCGTCCATTTTTATAAGGAAAGGGAGAAACACATATGAATAATCCAGTTGTACTAGATTCGAAAACAGAATTGAATGAGCAAACTGCGCAAGATGTTCGTTTGCAGCTAAGACAAGATGCCGAGGTTCAGCGTATTTATAATGCTGTTGATATTAAAGACCAGTTAGAATTAATCGAACTTGGTAAAGAGCCTTCTATGGAGATTTCACGTTTTGCAGATCAGATTTTACATACGATGTCCTTATCCAAGATAGAGGATTCTGGTGAATTATTAAAGCAACTTGGTAAAATTATGGACAGATTTGATAGTAAAGATTTCGCGGAAGAGAAAAGCGGATTTTTCTCTCGTATGTTTAAAAAAGCAGATAAAATGATTGAACAAATCTTTAGTAAGTATCAAACGATGGGCCGTGAAATGGACAAAGTGTACGTGGAAATTACGAAATACCAAGATGAAATGAAAAAATCAATTGGTACGTTAGATGGCTTATATGAACAAAACTTAAAATATTATTTAGACTTAGAGAAATATGTAGTAGCGGGAGAAATGTTACTAGAACGTCTAAATACAGAATTAGTTCCAATGTATGAGGAACGTGTTCGTAATAATGATCAATTGGCAGGTATTGAATTAGAATCTTTGAGAAACTCTGTTGAAATTTTAGAGCAACGCATTGATGACCTAGAAAAGGCTCGTATGGTTGCATTATTAACAGCACCACAAATTCGTATGATACAGCGTGGTAATAACAAATTAATCGGTAAAATTAATACAGCGTTTATTACAACGATTCCTATCTTTAAAAATGGAATTATTCAAGCTGTGAATGCAAAACGTCAAAAGCTTGTTGCTGATTCTATGGCTGAGCTTGATCGTCGTACAAATGAGTTACTTAAGAAAAACGCACAAAATATCGCAACGCAAAGTGTAGAGGTAGCAAGACTTTCTGGCTCTTCTAGTATTAAAATGGAAACACTTGAAGAAACATGGAATATTATTTCAAGAGGTATGCAAGAAACGCAGCAAATTGAAGAGCAAAACAAACGTGAACGTGAAGAAAGTCGTAAACGTATGGCAGAACTAACAGAGAATATTAAAAAAGAATTACAAGGGTAACTAAAAGGCAATGAGGAGATTCCTCATTGCCTTTTAATTTCTTTTAAACACTTTTATAATCTCATTTACAACAAGTGGAATAATACTTAGTACTATAACAAATCCCCAATCTTTTAATGTTAAGGCATGTACCCCAAATATGTTGGCAATTGGCGGTATTGAGATAATACATATTTGCATAAGTACACCGATAAGTAGGGAGAAAACTAAGTATTTATTTGTGAATATTCCAATTGAAAAGATTGATTTCGTATTTGATCGTAAGTTGAATGAATGAACGAGCTGTGAAAAACTGAGTACAACAAACGCCATCGTTTGAGCGTGTAATAAAGCATCATCATCAATTTGCGACGGGAACAGTGGGAAGATATTTGTATCTCCTGTATAGAGCTTTGCTCCAAAGATAAAGGCGATTAAAGTGATGAGTCCTATTACAATCCCGTTTAGAATAAGAAAAGAAACACTACCTTTAAACAAGCTTTCTTTTGCACCACGTGGCTTGTCTTTCATCACATCTGGGTCTTCTGGATCAACACCTAGCGATAGAGCTGGGAGTGTATCTGTGATCAAATTTACCCATAAAATATGAATAGGACGAAGTGGTGTAGCCCAGCCGAGTAAAATAGCTAAAAATAGTGCAATAATTTCTCCAAAGTTGCAAGAAAGTAAGAACAGAATTGATTTTTTTATGTTGCGATAAATGTTTCTGCCTTCTTCAACCGCTTTTACAATAGATGAGAAGTTATCGTCTGTTAAAACCATGTCAGCTGCTCCTTTAGCCACATCTGTTCCGGTAATCCCCATTGCAACTCCAATATCTGCTTGTTTCAAAGATGGTGCATCATTGACACCATCCCCAGTCATCGAAACAATATTTCCTTTTGCACGTAATGCTCCTACAATTTTCACTTTATGTTCAGGAGAAACACGCGCAAAAACATTTAAATGATCCATTTCATTTGCTAGTTTTTCGTCTGAAATACGATCTAATTCTGTTCCAATCATAACTTCGGATTCTTTTTCAGCAATACCAAGTTCTTTTGCAATGGCAAAAGCGGTATCTTTATGATCACCTGTAATCATAATAGTACGAATCCCCGCGCTCTTACATTCTGCAATAGATGTTTTTACTTCTGTTCGAGGTGGATCTATCATACCAACAAGCCCTATAAATATAAGATTTTCTTCCATGTGATCGGTGTTAACGTTTTGTGTATCATACTGTTTGAAAGCGAAAGATAGTACACGCAAAGCTTTTTGAGACATCATTTGGGCAGCTGCTAATATTTGTTCTTTTTCTGCCTCGATTAAGATTTCTGCTCTACCATTTATAAAGATATGGGTACAGCGAGGTAAGAGTTTATCAATTGCTCCTTTTGTCATACTGTAATAGTTTTCACCATATTCATGTAGTGTTGACATCATTTTGCGTTCGGAGTCAAATGATAATTCGTTCACACGTCTATGTTGAGCTTCTACAGCAGCTTTTTGAAAGTCAAAGTTGCTACCGGCAACAAGAAGGGCAATTTCTGTTGGATCACCAGTCTGTGAGTCAGCTGTATAAGATGCGTCGTTACATAACATCATATTTTCTAATAATAAGCGTTGAGCATCATTGTTTACGTCTAACTTTTCTAATTTGTCATATGTACGGTCACTATAGAAGTGAGTCACTGTCATTTTATTTTGTGTTAATGTACCAGTTTTATCTGAACAAATAATCGTAACAGAACCCAGTGCTTCTACGGCTGGAAGTTTGCGAATGATAACGTTTTGTTTAATCATACGCTGTACACCAATTGCGAGAACGATGGAAACTATTGCTGGTAATCCTTCTGGAATCGCAGCTACAGCTAAGCTAATAGCAGTCATAAACATTTCTAACGTATCTCGACCTTGGAAATATCCAATGAGGAACATAATGATACAAATTGCAACTGCTACAAAACCTAAATATTTTCCGACTTGTGCTAAGCTTTTTTGAAGTGGTGTTGCATCATCATCGGCTTCATGTAAGAGAGTTGCAATTTTTCCAATCTGTGAGTTCATTCCTGTTTCAACAGCAACACCAACGCCTCGGCCATAAGTAACGAGTGTTGACATAAATGCCATATTTTTTTGATCACCTAGTGGTACCTGCTCTCCATTTTGAAGAGAAGGATGATAAAGTGAATCTTTATCAACAGGAACGGACTCACCTGTTAACGCTGATTCTTCAATTTTTAAATTTGCAGTTTCAATAAGTCGTAAGTCACAAGGAATATAGCGCCCTGCATCAAGCATAACAATATCCCCTGGAACAACATCTTCTGATGGAATTTCTTTTTGTTCACCATCACGCTTAACAATTGCCTTTGGTGTTGCCATCTTTTTTAATGCTTCTAAAGCTTGTTCTGCTTTCGATTCTTGAATGACGCCAATTACAGCGTTTAAAACAACAACAAGAGCAATAATGCTAGCATCGGCCCATTCACCTACAAAGGCAGAGATAAGAGCGGCAATTAAAAGAACATAGACGAGAACATCATTAATTTGGGCGAAAATACGTTGCCATAAAGTCCGTCTTTGTTTGGTGGTGAGTTCATTTCGACCATATTTTTTTAACCGAATTTGTACCATATCTTCTGTTAAACCATGCTGTTCATTTGTTTCAAGTTCAAGTATTGTGTGATCTTTCGTTTTACTGTACCAATTGCTCATAGATAAACACCTCCGGTAAACACAGCTGGCAATGGTAATGTGGCGAGTATTAGATGTGGAGTCTATGATGAGGTTCTATTTTTATTGTACAGTATTTGGAAAATAAATGTTGGAAAGCGAAAGGATGTCATGAATTTGTTGGAAATAAAAAAGTCCCTTTGTATAAGGGACTCCTCTTTATTTTTTGATTAATGTACCTAATTCTTCTGTAATAGCTTGCATTTCACTAATGCTAAATGTTTCACGCTTCATTACATGATCATAAATGTCACGTAGATCTTCGTACATTTCTGCATTAAAGCTTTCAGCGCGCATTGCTCCTGCATTTACCATGCGTAACTTTTCCTTAATGGCTTCTACCATATATTCAACATTTTCTTGCGATTTTACGGATAAATCCACCGAAGTGTCCCCCTTTGAAATAACATAAGGATATCTTAACATTTTTTATCATTTTCGTTAATGTAACTTTTCAATCCAATTAAATTAGTAGGGATTTCCTTTATAATTAATAATTGGTTGTTTATACTATACGTATATATAAGAAATGCGCAAGAAAGGAAGAAACAAATATGATTCAAGTATTGTTTGTTTGTCTTGGGAACATTTGTCGTTCTCCGATGGCAGAAGCAATTTTTCGTGATCTTGTCGTGCAAGAGGGATTAGAAGATAAAATTCAAATTGATTCCGCTGGGACAGGCGATTGGCATATTGGTCATCGACCTCATGAAGGAACACAAAAAATTTTAAAAGAAAATGAAGTTTCTTTTGAAGGAATTAAAGCACGTCAAGTAGAAAAAGAAGATTTAACAAAGTTTGATTATATTATTGCCATGGACAACAAGAATATAGCGGATTTAGAAAGTTTAGGTAAAGCTGGAGGCTATATTGGTAGACTGTCCGATTTTGTTCCAGAAGGTGGCTGGACAGATGTTCCTGACCCTTATTTTACAGGGAACTTTCAAGAAGTATATGACCTTGTAACAGAAGGGTGTACAAAATTGTTAGCATTCATTCGAAATGAGCAAGGAATCTGAGAAAGCTTAGAAAGAAATACTTTCTAACATAAGAAACGGAAGGGTGAAGGAATATGGCAAAGAAGAATAAGATAGCTCGAAATATTGCAATTGGGGTAGCAGCAGGTGTAGCTGTTTCCATGCTTAAGAAAGAAAATCGCGAGAAAGTAAAAAATACAGCAGAAAAAGCAAAATCAAAAATGATTGAAATTGGCGAGAATGCAAAGATAAAAGAAAAGGTGCAAACTGTTACAGATAAAGGGCGCGAACTTGCAGATTTTAATGTAGTAAAGGCGAAGGTAGCGGAAATTAAAAAATTAACACCAGCTGTTGTTGAAACACTAAAAGAAACGAAAGAAATTTTTAGTAAGAAAAAAGCTGAGCCAGAAGGAAAAACAGAAACAATTGAAATTCAAACAATTTCTCCAACATTAGAAGAGGTAACGGGAGAAGAACCAGTGATTGCTGAGGAAAAAAAAACAGAAGCATATATTGAGTTGAAGCAAGATAAAGAAGAGAAGCAAAGTGTTTAGAGACATATGAAAAAATTTCTAGAGAAAGCAAGGGGAAATCGTGTCTTTTCGTTTGGGAAGGATTTATACGACCGAACGATGCGAGATGATGTAGCGGGCTTAGCAGCACAGCTCGCTTATTTCTTCTTGCTTGCTATTTTTCCTGGGCTTGTTTTTTTAATTACGCTTCTTGGATTTATTCCCATTCATACAGAGGATGTGCTCAGTTTATTAGAGAATTATGTGCCAGAAGATGCAATGAATTTAATTGAAGTGAACGTTGATAGCGTTGTAAACAAACAAAATGGTGGTCTGTTATCATTTGGTTTATTATCTATGCTATGGTTTGCATCAAATGGTGTAAATGCAGTGATGAATGCTTTTAATCGTGCTTATGACGTAAAAGAAACACGCTCTTACATTACAACGAGAGCGTTATCTATTGTACTTACACTAGCAATAATTTTTATGATTGTCTTTGCGTTAATTGTCCCTGTTTTTGGACAGGTAATTGGAGCAGCTGTTTTTAAAGCGCTCGGTTTGTCAGAAAGCTTTTCTTTTGTATGGAGTATTACACGATTAGTAGCCAGCTTTTTAGTGTTATTTGCCTTATTTAGTTTCTTATATACATTTGCGCCTGACCGAAAGTTAAAGAGAAAAGAGGTTGTATCAGGAGCATTATTTGCAACAATTGGATGGATTGTGGTATCGTACTCATTTGCTTATTACGTAGACAAATTTGCAAATTATGCAAATACATATGGTGGTCTCGGTGGTATTATCATTTTAATGTTATGGTTCTATTTAACGGCCTGGGTTATTTTACTTGGTGGTGAAATTAACGGTCTCTTGTATTCTTATCGAGCAAGTGACAATAATTCCCGTGATGGAAAATAGCGTTCTGTTCCATAATAAAAAGGAACAGGGGGGATTTGATATGAGCAACAATAAAAAAAATCACAATAATAAAAACCAAGGTAAAAAAAATAGTAGTTCGCATCCAAAACATAAAACGAGCAGCAGTGCGAATGGGCATAATGGCTACCATTAAAAGTGCAAGCTGCTGAAACTAGATATTAAAAAACGGGTTCCCTTTGGGAACCCGTTAGTTATTTCCTTTTAATAATCGTAATCCATTTAGTATAACAAGGATTGTACTTCCCTCATGGCCGATAACACCAAATGGAAGTGCTAAAAATTGTAAAAAGTTAGAACAAATAAGCATTGCAATTACTGTTAAAGAAAAGATAATGTTTTGTTTCACAATACGATTCATTCGTTTTGATAAACGAATGGCCTGTGCAAGACGAGAGAGTTCATTTTTCATTAAAACAACATCTGCTGTTTCTAAGGCAACGTCTGTCCCCTCACCCATAGCAACGCCAATACTTGCTGTAGCGAGTGCAGGAGCATCGTTAATACCGTCGCCCACCATTGCTACTGTTCCGTATTTTTCTTTTAGTTGTTTCACTGTTTCTACTTTTGTTTCCGGCAAGCATGATGCGTAGTATTCTTTGATGTTGCTTTCATTTGCAATTGCTTTAGCTGTCTGTTCATTATCACCAGTAATCATGATGGCTTCGACACCAATGCTTTGTAAATCGCGAATGGCAGCAATTGTTTCTTGGCGTAACGTATCTTTTAAAGCGATAATCCCAAGAATTCCTTCTTCATCACTGATATAGACAACAGTTTTTCCTTCTTGTTCAAGTGTATTAGCGATACCATTATGAAATACTTTCGCTTCTTCACCAATAAAATCGGCCTTTCCAATTTTATAAGCTGTATTTTCTAAAATTCCTTTTAAGCCGAATCCAGTGACATCTTCTACACTTTCTGGTTTCGTTAATGTAATGTCGTATGCATGTTTTGCGTACTTGACGATAGCTTCTGCAAGCGGGTGTGTGGAGTGACTTTCGATAGAGGCTGTAATATACAACACCTGTTTTTCTGATATTTCATCACGTACGTAAACATCTGTTACAGTTGGCTTTCCTTGTGTTAATGTTCCTGTTTTATCAAAGGCAATTGCTTTCACTGAGGCAAGACGTTCTAGATGGATACCACCTTTAAATAAAATACCGCTTCGCGCACCGTTAGAGATGGCAGATAATATTGCTGGTGTAATCGAAGCAACGAGTGCACAAGGAGAAGCAACAACGAGTAAAATCATAGCGCGATAAAATGTTTCGTTCCAGCTCCAGTCTAGTATAAAGTGAGGAACAAACAACATTAGAGCAACAATAATAAGTACACCTTTTACATATGTTCCTTCAAATCTTTCAATAAAAAGTTGTGATGGTGACTTTTCACTTTGCGCATTTTGAACGAGACGAATGATTTTTTGGAACAGTGTTTGATCACTGCGTTTTGTAATTTTAACTTCAATGGCTCCACGTAAGTTTACGGTTCCAGCGAATACTTCATCACCCAATCTTTTCTCATTCGGGATAGGTTCCCCAGTGATAGCTGCTTCATCGATATTCGTTTCACCGCTATGAATTGTACCATCCGCAGGTACGCGTTCACCTGGTTTAATTAAAATGATGTCATCAATTTCTAACTGACCTACCGGAATGCGTTCTTCTGTTCCATGTGAAATACGTAAAGCTTCTTCAGGCTGTAAATCCAGCAATGCTGAAATTTCCTTTTGGCTTTTACTTAACGTATAAGATTCCATTGCGCCGCTTAGTGCAAAGATAAATATTAAGATTGCACCCTCTGCCCAGTAGCCGATAATAGCGGCACCGATGGCAGCGAAGAGCATTAACATTTCCACATTCAATTCCTTTTCTTCGATCGTATCTTGGATGCCTTCTTTGGCTTTTGCATATCCACCAATTATATAGGCGAGGATATAAAAAACTACTCCAGCAGTTGTTGCTTCGTTTTTTGTGAGTAACCAGCCGGATAAAATGAAAATCCCCGATAGGATTGCAAAGATTAGTTCATAATGTTTTTGAAATGACTGACTCCAAGATGGGCTAGACATATTATTTTTTGATGGTAATGTTTTTACTTCTGAGTTCATTATTACTCGCTCCTTCCAATTTCTTATTGAGAAAAAGAATCAAAATCGAAACCCCTATAAAACGACGAAAGCTGCCATCCGTAAGGATAGCAGCATTTCTATTGAAAAATTTTATCAGTTATTATCTTGTAATTATTACATATTATATCATATCATATGTTGCTACTTGAGGATATGTTTTTACGTATATGAAAAATTGAAAAACTTGTTTTTTTGCTCTTCCTTTGGTATATATGAATCTTGTTCATAAAAAGGTCGGAAAGGAAGACAGCAAGTGAAAACAGAGAAATTTTTTACTCATCCGATTGGTGTATTTGTTGCAGCACTAGCAGCGACATTTCTATGGGGAAGCGCATTTCCTTTTATTAAATTAAGTTATGTTGAACTTGGAATTCAGCCACATGAAGTTGGCGAGCAAATCTTATTTGCTGGCTATCGCTTCTTCTTATCAGGTGTAATGCTCTTATTCTTTTTTAAAGCAATAGGAAAAGATATGCACTTCAAAAAAGAAACAGGAAAGCAATTAGTGCAAATTGGTTTGTTTCAAACATTCCTACAATATGTGTGTTTTTATATTGGTATGAGTTACAGTTCAGGAATTGAAGGTGCTATTATTTCTGGGACATCATCTTTTTTCCAAATCATACTCGCACATTTTTTGTATAAAGACGATTCATTAAATATTCGCAAAGTGATCGGTGTATCTATCGGTTTCTGTGGTGTGATTCTTGTGAATGTTCCAAGTGATGGGAGTATGGCGTTTCATTTTGGAATTGGTGAATTATTACTTTTGGTGGCCGCGATGATGTATTCATATGGAAATATATTAGCGAAAGAAGGAAGTAAAACATTAGATGTTGGGTATATGACAGCGTACCAGATGATTTTTGGATCTATCGGATTATTATGTATTGGTATTTTTCAAGTTGGATTTATGCCTTTTGTATTTAATACGAAAGCACTATTTATGTTACTGTACTTATCCTTCTTATCAGCGGCAGGTTTCTGTATTTGGAATACAGTTATGAAATATAACAAGGTTGGAAAAGTATCGATGTATATGTTCTTTATACCGGTATTTGGTGTCATGTTATCTAGCCTGATTTTAGGAGAAGCAATCCATTCATTCGTTTTATTTGGATTAGCATGTGTAGCAGCTGGTATTATCGTAGTAAATCGAACACCAAATGTGAAAAAAACGGAACAAGAGAAAAAAGTAGCTTAAAGGAAACGAATTATTCCTTTTAAAAAAGAAGTGTTCTTCTTTTTTTTTTTTATTTGGTAAGATAAAAACAGGAAAAAGCAAGTTATATCACGAAGAAACATTATTATCTATTCATTAAGGAGTATATGTTATGAATGAAATTTACATATTATTAATTGGACAGATTATTTTATTTATTGTTGGTGCGCTTTTTGCCATGAAAAAGACAAAGCAAACTATGAAAAATGAGCCATTACCGTTGTTCATCCGTCTTATCCTTAGTTTTTCTTTAACAGGTGGTGCAATCTGGATTTGGTTACAAGATCCATCTGTAGAGTATCGTCAGTGGGCTGCAATTGGTATGACTTTATCTACGCTTGGTGATTTATTTATGGCGGGGCTCATTCCATTTGGGCATCGGTTAATCGGCGGTATGGTTGCCTTTGCAATTGCGCATTGTTTTTATGTAACAGCATTTTTGCAAACAGGTATTTCATGGAGCGGATTCTGGATTGGGGTAGCAGCATACGGTTTATTTTTAATAATTGGCTGGTTCTTTTTTATTCGGAATCAAAAACAAGATAGGCTATTTACAATTGGTGCGCTCGTATATGGTTTATGGGTTGGGGGAATGGCGTGCTTTGCCTTTGCATTATACTATGCACACAACGGAATGTGGTGGATTCCGGCAGTTGGTGGATTGTTATTTGTGATTTCTGATTTTATTATTGGTATAACGGATATTGGTGGTCGCAAAGTAAAGTATGATCCACTTTGGATCTGGGTAACGTATGTTGCTGCACAGATGTGTATTATTTATGCTGAAATATAGGAAATGAAGAACCGCTTGTGAGGGCGGTTCTTTTTTATTCATACTGGACATTGAGTTTGCTATTACCACTTGTTAATGTACGATAAATAATACAAACAATTGACAGATAATATAGAATTTATTTACAAATGAGTTCTATAATAGAAGGACAAGAGAGAAAGGGGAAATAAATGAAAAAGAAAAATCGCTTTCGTGAGCTTTTTGAAATACTAGCTATTGCGTGTTTGTTGGTTTTTTTAGTGAAGATTTTTGTGTTTTTTCCAACAACTGTGCAGGGAGCATCTATGAGGCCAACATTGCAAGATGGGGATAAAGTAATTATTAATAAGTTAGCAAAGAGATTTGAGACGTATGAGCGTGAAGATATAATTGTAGTAAAGACTGATAATTTTTATGTGAAGAGAATTATTGGGTTACCTGGAGATGTAATTGAGATGAAGAATGATCAATTATATGTAAATCATCAAGTGAAAAGTGAACCTTACCTGGATAAGAATAGAGGGCATGCGAAACAACTTCTTATTAATTTAACTGAAGACTTTGGTCCTATTACAATTCCAAAGGATAAGATTTTTGTTATGGGTGATAATCGGTTAGTAAGTAAAGATAGTCGTAATGGCTTAGGACTTATCGATAAAACAGAAGTGCTTGGAACGCTAAAAGCAATTTATTATCCGTTTGATCATATGAAAATTATAAACTAGAAAGAAGGGACAATATGGAGGATATTATCGGACATATTCTAGTAGGAGTTAGTCGCGGAGCAATTGCATTAGGTGAACTATGTGCTGATGCAGGGAAAGGAATTGTTAGAGGAACAGTCAGTATTGTAAAAGTAGCTGGGGACTTTATGTTAGATGAAGTAGTAGAGGGAGCGTTAGAAAGATTAGCTGAGCGAGAAGAACGGAAAAAGAAAAGGATACAGCGGCATATAGAAAAACTGAAACAGTATACATGGTTTAAAGTTTTACATGAGAATAAGAGCTGCCAGGAAGTTTTAAATTATAATGAAGCATGTAGGAAGTTATTAAGTAAGCGCCGATATGTTCATAAGTTAATTCATAATGAAGCAGAGAGAAAGAACTTCATTAAGCGTGTGAGAATTGATGCGAAGGTTGATGATGTTATTTGGGATATGTGTGTGAAAGAGAAGAGAGGGAAAAAACCAAGCAATGATTAAGTTGCTTGGTTTTTTGCTTGTAACTCGTCTTAATGGCATGCATTTTGTTTAAACTATTGGTGTTTCGTCAATTATTAATCTTGATGAGGAAGTTGAGTCATTGTTACTATTTTTATTTAACATGAATTTGTATTGTAATAACTGTAATTTAAATAGTGTTAAAGGATCTTGATACGTTTCTGGGTTTGTTCTTAGTTTTGTTAATGTACTTTCGTCCTGCTCTATCTCTAAATGTGCTGCTTCTACAGTTTGTTTTAAGATACGAAGAGGTTCTTTAAAGAACATCATAATATCACGTTCTAATGCACTTTCGAATAATTCAAATTGAAGGAAGAACTGTTCAGAAATAGTTGTTGTTACCTCTGTATAGTCTTCGGTCTCAATATAATTTTTATATTTGTTATAGAGCATAGATTGATTCTTCTGCATGTTACCGAATAATTTCCCAGCACTTTTTAATAGAAATTGTGTTGGTGTAAAGCGTAGTAAAATATTTACGTCACCAACGTTGATTCGGTTTGTCATTCTTGCAACATCTCGGCGCCAATCATCAAGTAATTGAAAATCACACGGCAGTTTCATTCGCTCTTCTTCGTATAAGTTATTAAATGTTTCACTCATTCCATCTAAATAAGATTGACTTTGAATAAATTCATTATGTGCTTTTTCAATCCATTCCTGAATAGAATGCGTAAACTTAGGTAATATCATTTGTTGTAAATGCTTTTGGATTCTTTCATTCATTGCTGCATTTAGTTCTTCATGAACTTGTTTAAAGTCACTATCTTCCTGAATTAAATCAGAACAGCTCTGCAATAATTCAGGAATTTGATTATGAAGATCATGTATAATTTCATCTTTTGTTAAACGATATGAGTCTGTGATAGAACGAGTCTTATCTTTTTCAATAGCAGTCAGGTTATTAATAAAGCCATTTAGTTTCACTAAAATGTGTTTGTTCCAACGGATTGACTTTACTAATGTATTTTCTAATTGTACGCGTTCATTTAAGAGATATGTAATGGTCTTTTGAATAAACCATAATAGTTTTTCTATGCGCTCTGTTTTTATATCTCTATTCGTAAAGCTTGAAGTAATAGATTCTGTTAAATCACTTAGTTGCCCGTTGTTCTCATCTAAAGATGAGTAAGGGAATACTCGTGCATTTGGGAAATGTACACGTATTTTAGACTCAGTTTCAGTTAGCGTTTTATTTGCTGTTTCATCAGTAAGAATTGTATCGATTGTATTTAAAACAAAATGAACTTGTAAAGTCGGTATTTGTTCACGTATGTACAATAGTGTATTGATTTCTTCATCAAGTAAAGGTGAGGAGACATTAAGAATATATAATAGATTATCGGATACATGTAAGTATTCAAGATTTGTAGTTTCTTTATTGTCATTTCCATCAAAACCTGGTGTAACGATAAATGAGAATTTGTTTTTCCGTAAAAATCTACTTGGTAGTTTAAATTCAATACATTTCTGTTCAGATTCTGATTTTGGAGGGACAGCTATCATCTCATAAAATTCATCTAAATTAGAAGTATTTCTTATTGTTAAATCTGTGAGTTCCGTAATTTCTGTCTGTGCATTATCCTTAAAAGCGATAGCAGCTCTAGGAGTATTTTTTAGTATCCTTTCCCCTAATATAGAATTGATAAAGGCTGATTTACTATCATCATTCGTACCCGTAACGAGAATTTGTTGTACGTTTATATCGGAAAGTTCTCGAACAAGCCATGTGTAAGAATGACCTAAGTCTACATCATTCTTTTCTGCCCATACAACAATAGTTTCAAAAAGATTTGCAGTCTTTTCTAGTTCAACTGTGTTATATATTGTTGAGCTAGAAAGTAGCGTTTCAGCGCTTTTTACAAGTAATGTATCAAGGCTCTTAGGTGAAATCTCATTCCATGCTAATGTCGCAGCGGAAACAAATAGAGAATGTTCTGCTTTTGTTAAGCTAAACCAATTCGTTAACAAGTCTGGAATAAGTTCCTGTAGTTCATGCATCAAGTATTTTCCTGTAATTAATTCACAGTATGTTTCTTGATAAAGAGTAACGATTTCATCCCATGAGTCGTAAGAATCTACCTCGATATGTAAAAATAGGTGATTGATTGTTTGAATCCATACTAAGTTGGTTGACTCATCTTGATAGATTTTCCAAAATGATGAGATAAGTTGCTTAAATTGGTCTGAATCGATTGTATATAAAACTTTTAGTGCCTCATAAAAATATTTTGGTTTCATTTGTTTTGTGAATCCTTGGTTCACATAACTTGTTAAAATTTCAAACCAATGTAATGATTTTGTTCGAATTCCTTCGTGAATAGCAAGATCAATAGCGTTGTTCCAATCCTGCTGTTTTTCATAAAAGGAGCGGGCAATGGCAGTAATATTTGGATAGTCTGGTTGGAATGCAACTGCTTCACTAATGACCTTAAAGGCAAGTCCTAAACGATTTTGTTCAATGTACAGAGAAAGAAGTTGTAATGACACTTCCATTGTCAGTGTTATATCGTCCGTTTGAATTGATGTATAGATTTCTTCTGCGATTGAAAGCAATCCTAATTCAAAATAAGCATCTGCTATATTTTTTTTTGCCCATAGAGAGAGGTCATTGTTTACTTTCTCCCACTTGAAGATAGCTGTTTCAAAATCTTTATGATGATAGTAAACTTCTCCTTGTGCGAAACGAATATTAGCGATATTGGAAAATTCATTTTCAGCTTCATTTACATATGCTTCCCCGAGCGTTTGAGGAGCTTGAACAGAACCCTGTTCAGTTAAGAATGTTTCGTAATATACCTTTTGAATCAATTGTTTTTCTATGGTCATGTTTTTTCCCCCTGTATGATTTAGAAAAATGATTATTATGTAAAAGGGTGCATAGTACTCTACATGGATAGAAGATGCATATTATTGTTTTAAATTATATTTTTTCCTACTTATATCATTTTTCTTGAGAGTCAAACCGATGCTAAATGTAACTTTTCTTTATTGTAACAAAAAACCTGCTTGTGAAGGCGGATTTTCTTATAATTATGAGGCAAAGTATAGATTTATCCCACTATTTACGGGCAGTAAGACTCCAACTTCAAGATTCAGTGAGAAGCAAGGAAGAGAGGTGAGGGTTTTATATAAGTGGAGGATGAAGAAAAAATATTTATGGAAGTTTTACGTTATTCCGCTTTGTATGGACAATATGTATCCACATCTCAAGGTTCTGAAAAGTGAAGATTAAAAGCAGTGAAAAGTTTCATTACAGATCAGATGAATAGGAGTAGAGTTCATTATAAAAACGATGTATAGTGAATATGTATACCATGTTTGCTTAAAGGATAGAGAGGGCACAATATGGAATAACGATCGTGCATAGGATGTGTCATCCGAATGGAACAGCATATTGGTGAGTTAATCGCACATTATGGATATTTAGGAATTATTATAGCTCTTGCAGGCGGAATAGTTGGTCTACCGATACCAGATGAGTTTTTGCTGACGTTTGTTGGTTATAATATTTCGAAAGGAACTATGTCAGGGACAGCTGCTTTTCTAAGTGGAATGGCTGGTTCGGTACTTGGAATTACTTTAAGTTACATACTTGGGTTAAAACTTGGACTACCTGTATTAAGAAAGTATGGTCCAAAGATAGGAATTAAAGAACAGCAAATTGATAAAACGCATGTTTTATTTGAAAAATATGGCCCCTTTTTATTAATGATCGGATACTTTATACCAGGAGTTCGTCATTTAACTGCGTATTTTGCTGGTATGTCTAATTTAACGTTATGGAGATTTTGCTTATACGCATACGGTGGTGCTTTCATTTGGATTAGCGTTTTTATTGGGCTTGGATGGAAACTTGGAGAGAAGTGGCGTTTTGTTGAATATAGCCTGCATCATTATGGAATGTTGATTTTAATTATCTCAGTAATAGTCATACTTATTGTATGGGTCTACATAAGAAGAAAAAAAACCGCTATTTAGCGGTTTTTTAGCTGAAAGCAATGAAGAAAACATCTGATGTAATACATATAACACTTAATTTATCTACAGGAGCAACTTGTGAAACATTTCCTGTTTTTAAGGAGAGAGAATAAAATAGCTGGTGCTTTTTTATTTAATAGAACGTCACTAATATTTTGAAACTTTCTTTGTATCATAATTACACCTATCATGAATAGTGCCGTGATGATGGAACGGGTAGTTGCCGCTACATTGGTATCGATCTCTTCCAATCCAACTTTCCCGAAAATGAACACAAGTGCTGCAGCGATTGCTGAGAATAATAGATGAAAGGCCNNGGCCTTTCATCTATTATTCTGCAATTTCTTCATATAAAAAGTACGTTACATTATAAATATGTTCAACTTCATCATCTGTCATAAATAAAAGTTCTTCACGCTCCATTCCTTTTTTCTTTTCAATAAACTCGATCATATTCTTCCGTTCTTCTCTTTTCATCATTGTTATTTCTCCTCCCATTCTGTTTTAATACAGTTTATTTAAGTTGATACTATTATATAACAGAATCTTTAGAATGTTCCACCTTTTTTGTGTTTTTTTTGATGAGAACTTTTCGACAAAACAAGCCCTTTTGAAGGGGCTTGTTTTTGGATTACAGTCGTAAAAACTCTGGCTGAGTCGTACCAGCACTATCAATGTAGTAAATTGTATTGGGATTGATTTTTATAAGTATATAGTTAGGATCTTCGGGACCGAGTAACCAGCGTTTTAAGTTGTTGCTCCAAAATTTATTTTTTAATGTTTGATCTTCTTCAATTGAAGCGATGCCTTCTACTTCAATATAATCTTCATCCCATTTCTTTCCTTCTCTTCCAAGTAGTACGTGCACGTTTGAATTTTGTTCAATATCTGCTACCTTTTTTGAATTACGATCTGTTGGTGCGTATAATACAAAATCTTCATGAAAAAACATCATAAAACAGCTATGTGGCTTATTCTCACGAACGGTAGCTAATACACCTGTTCTTTGTCCTTGAATAATAGTTGCAATTTTTTCTTTTAAATGCATTTTTGATGCTCCTTTCAGTTATCCGTAATTTCACCTTGTAAAAACTTGCCCTTAAAATTTTTTACGATCTTTTATACTTTTTTCTTCAATCCCACTTTTTAAACGTATTTGTGATGAAATGGGACAAGTTAGGAGAAGAATAATAATAGTAGTGGAGAGAAATACATACGATGGAAGGATGGAAAATATGTTTAATAAAATTTTCTTAATACTTGCACTGGTTGGAGTGCCGCTTTCGATTCTTGGAAATACGCTACATTGGCCACAAACAATCATGTTTGCTGTATATTGCATTACAATTATTGCTCTCGCTGCTTTTATGGGAAGAGCGACAGAAAGTTTAGCTATTGTTTCTGGGCCAAGAATTGGTGGGTTATTAAATGCAACCTTCGGGAATGCGGTTGAACTTATTATTTCAATTTTTGCATTGCAAGCAGGGTTAACTGAAGTTGTACTTGCTTCATTAACTGGTTCTGTTCTTGGAAACTTATTATTAGTTGGAGGTCTTTCCTTTTTTGTAGGAGGGCTTAAGTATAAAAGACAAAGTTTCAATGTGTACGATGCAAGACATAACTCTGCTCTTCTAATATTTGCAGTTGTTGTAGCATTTGTTATTCCAGAAGTTTTTTCAATGAAGATGGGTATAGAGAAGACATATCAATTAAGCATTGGGGTTTCAATCATCATGATTGTCATGTATTTAGCGGCACTATTTTTCAAACTGGTTACACATCGCGGTGTATATCAGCATAAAAGTGATGAAGTAGAACATGAGGAGGAACCTGAATGGTCAAAGAGAAAAGCGCTACTTATTTTAGCGATTGCAACAGCGGCTGTTGCTTACGTATCTGAGGCGCTTGTTCATACATTTGAAACGGTAGCGAAATCATTTGGATGGTCGGAACTATTTATCGGGGTTATCATTGTTGCGATCGTTGGTAATGCCGCAGAGCATGCCTCTGCAATTATTATGGCTTATAAAAATAAAGTGAATATTGCAGTTGAAATTGCAGTCGGCTCAACATTGCAGGTTGCTATGTTTGTTGCCCCTGTTCTCATCATACTTTCGATGTTTTTTACAGTGAAGATGCCCCTTGTATTTACAATGCCGGAACTTGTGTCCATGATTACGGCGGTATTTTTAACAATTGCAATTTCAAATGACGGAGATACGAACTGGTTTGAGGGAGGAACATTATTAGCTGCCTATTTCATTATGGGAATTGGCTTTTACTTGTTATAAAAAATGGGATAACAATGTCATGGAGGGAAAACAATAGGGATAGTTAATTGCTATTTAAATGGTTTATACACTTTTAAATTAGGAAGGGGTAAAGCAGATGAAACGAGTGTGCAGCATATGTTTTTCAACTATGGTCTCGTTTATTTTATTATTTCCTTATAGTAGTTTTGCAAAGACAACAATCAACGTAAAGATGCCGTCATCTGTTTTGAACATTTCAAAAGACAATACGTATCCGAATGCAACGCAAGATTTACCGCGTTTGCAGCCAAGTGAATTTGCGAAAGAACTACTGAAAACGTCAACGACTCGAATAGAAAACCCAGATTTAATTCGGATGTTTAACGAAACTTCGATTTCAAATGCGCCTCTTGCAGTCGGATATAGGGCGAAAATTTATTTAGGTCAATGGCCGTTGAATTATGAATCAACAGATACAACGATAAATTGGGAATATAAGCAAGTAAATCGTAATGTGTATGATAACCGCGGTGTGGAGAGGTTGTATCCGCTTCGGTACAAACAAGAATCACAAAAAACGATAGAAGGTGGTTTAACAGCTTATATTAAAGATGCAGATGATGTGAAAAAGATGATTCTTTTAAAGGCGATGGAGAAAGTACAGCTACCCCTGTCTTTTAAAACAACAATTGGTTATGGTACTGGGAATGAACGTATATATAATATCAGCCCGAAACAACTTGGGTATTTATATGCATATACACCAGCGGTAAATGAAAAAGGAAAAGTTACATTTGGAGAAGTATATCTTGTTTTAAAAGGGAATCAAAAGAGGCTTGTAATTAAAAATATTACTTCCCAAGGAATTGGAGCATCTATTCCTGTACAAGATTATGTATCCTTTAAATTTATTTCATCACCTTATCCGCGATAACATAAAAAACGTCAGCTAAATATGCTGACGTTTTTTGTTACAGTGTGATATTCGATTCTTTTGTTAAGAAGTCCTCAGTTGGATAATAGCTGTTTTTTACAAGAATATTTGGTCCAAGGCATTTTACAGCAGGACAGTGACAGCTTAATGATTTCGCTGTTTTCGAGTTGCACCATTTGTCATATGCTTCTTGCAATGTATTTGTTTGAATGTTGCCAAGCAGTGGAATATCACCAAAGTCTGTTACGATAATGTTACCATCAAAAATATTTACATTTAGGCGAGAACGTCCATCTGGATCATTACGTACAGTTACGTTTTTACTTTCGTGTAGTTTTTTTAATGTAACTAAATCACGTTCATCATTACTGCATGCGTAAAATGGTAACGTACCAAATAACATCCACACATTTTCATCACGAATCTCTAATAAGTGCTCAATTGCACTGCGAATTTCATCTTTTGTTAAAATTTCAAGGTTGCTAGCAAAATCACTTGGGTACATCGGATGTACCTCATGACGCTTACAACCCATTTCTTCTACAATTTGGCGGTGAATGTGTTCAATATGTGGTAATGTACGTTTGTTTAGCATGGTTTCTGCTGATACGAGAACACCAGCTTCTGATAAAGCTTTACTATTTGTAATCATCCGTTCAAATAGTTTTGCGCGCTGTTCATAAGTAGGTTTGCGCTCCATCATTGCAAAGCCACCCTCAACGAAATCATCAATTGTTCCCCAGTTATGTGAAATATGTAGCACGTCTAGATACGGAACAATTTGTTCATAGCGGGCTAAATCTATAGTTAGGTTTGAATTAATTTGAGTGCGAATGCCTCGTTCATGGGCATATTTTAAGAGTGGTGTTACATAGTTGTCGACGGATTTTTTTGAGAGCATTGGTTCTCCGCCAGTAATACTTAAAGAACGTAAATGAGGAATCTCATCTAATCGTTTTAATAAAAGTTCCATCGGAAGCGGATTTGGATCTTTCGGCTGTAATGTATAACCAACAGCACAATGCTCGCAGCGCATATTGCATAACGTTGTCGTTGTAAACTCAACGTTTGTTAATAGTAATTTGCCGTACTCTTCAAGGTCCATATACGCTTCCCATGGATCGTAAGAAGGAGTAATCGGCTTCATTGTTTGTGATATACTCATATGAAATACTCCTTTGACTATTGAAATAACAATTTGTCCATTCTCTATAATAGAAGAATATAGGCTATTTATAAAGTGAAACTTTTTGTAACAAAGATTTCTCTATCTATAAAATGTGGTAGGGAGTAGTAATTGCTTCAAGATAAAAGGTATGATAAATTTGCTAAAAATTCATGTTCGTGATGCTCATTTTTGCGGTATAATAAAAGTAACTCGAATAAAAAGGAGAGTGCCTTCGTGGGAAAAGCAATTCAAGATAAAGATTCACAACTAGTATATTTAAAAGAACGTTTAAATATGTTCATCGAAGTGATTGATACAATTGAACCGGAAGAAGTGGAATTAGAAGATGTAGATCGTCTTCTTTCAATGCTAGATGAGTTAGAATTAAAATGTGAGCAATTTAAAAAAGATCAATAATATATTTTTAAAGCGGCTGCCAATCCTGTCTTGGTAGCCGCTTTTTATATGGCCAAACTATCCTAAAAGAGCGCTACAAACAATCTTTTGGGATAATCTTCAAGAAAGCCTGTTTCAGTTTGCTACTTTACAGTGTGAATAGACAGAAAATATAGTTTATAATATGAAGGTAGGGAGGAGGAATTATATGGAATATCATTTGGTGAAGCCTGTATTACAAGGAAAAAAAGCAAGAGAAACAAAAACGTACAATATTTATAATTTTTTCATAATCGGACTTATTTTTGGGATTATTCCGATTATGATTTTAGGAACTTGCAATGCGATTTGGTTAAAAGAGCCCAAAAAGAAAATATACATACTTCTTATGATAGGAATAATGACTTTATTAGCAATGTTCATCTGTGCCGCTCTAATTGGTGATATATATGTGCTAAAGATTGCTTCTCGAATAGCTGCTGCAGTTGTAACAGGTGTGTATATATATGCGCTGCGGGAACGGTTTCGAATTCATAATTTAGTAAATGAAAGTACGGAGTCATTACGGTGGATAGGTTTAATCATTGGAATAGTTGGGATCATGGCCCAAACGGCATTGTTGGTAGGAGGGGAGATGCTGTATGTCAACTTCACAGAGTGAAACGATGTTGTTACAAGAGGCACTGCATTATTACGGGATTGGTCATATTGAAACAGCACAGCAGAAATTAGAAACACTGCTTTCTTATAATCCACAGCATGCTGAAGCATTGTACAGTTTAGGATGCTGCTATGCAGATTCAGAACAATATGATGAAGCAAAAGAGCTTTGCATATCAGCGTTGCAGCATGGTTTTGAGCCAGAAGAAGTGTATTATACACTTGGACATATATATACATATACGAATGAACTTGAAAAAGCGGAGCAAAGCTTTTTGAGCGTTCTGTATTCAGATCCTTCCCATGCGCAAGCAATGGCGAAATATGCATTTATTTTATTAAAAACAGGTTATATTGAAAAAGCTAAGCAACTCATGCAAAAGGCAGTAGAAATTAACCCCAATCATCCTACCGTTCTTCATTATCAATTTGTTTTATTACTTGCAACAGGAACGAAACAAGAAATAGAGGAATCCTTAAAAGATAATTATTATGGATCAACTAACGAAGTTCACTTTTTAGTACAGTTAGGAATCCATGCAGCAACAAGGAAGAGGTATAGGGAAGCATACAAATATTACCGACAAGCGTTTTTGTTGGCACCTAATAATAAAGAATTACTTGAAATCTTAGAAGAAGCAGAAGAACTGATTCATCCGATTTTCTTTCCGAATGTTCTTGTGAATAAAGTGGGTGGTCCGCTTATCTTTTGGGCAATATCTTTTGGAACATTAGGTTTATTCTCTGCATTAGACTGGGGAAATATGGCTAGTTTTGCTATTTTATTTTATCTCATCATTTGTATATGGAGCTGGCTATCTACACCGATGTACAAATTGTATAAAAAAATAAAAAAATCATGAAGGGAGAGAATACGGTGAATAAAATAGATGTATTAAAGCAAGTGCTAGCACAAGATGAAGAAAATGGATCAATTTGGTATTTAATTGGAGTCGAGTACAAAGAACAGGGAGATATAGCAAATGCGCTGCAAGCTTTATCGAAAGCTCTTCAGTATGGTAATCAAGAATGGAAGAATAAAGTCGCGGCTGAACTGGAAGCTTTATCACAAGTGCTTACAAGTCCGAAAGAAACAATATATGTAACAGAAGAGGAAAGCCAGTGTGAAAACAATGAGGATCACGTAATAGAGCAAGATCCAGAAAAGGAAAAACAGCTACATGCAGTCTATGCAAATGAAAATATGGAAGAAAATGTGGTTTCGATGAACGTGCTTCAAGGCGGAAGAAGCAAGCAAAACCGGGAACAAGAGCAGATTACATTTGAGGATGTCGGCGGTTTGCATGATGTGAAAAAAGCGATTCAAATGAAAATTATCAAACCGTTTACTTCACCAGGATTATTTGAGCGTTTTAAGAAAAAAGTTGGCGGCGGCATTTTATTATACGGTCCTCCTGGCTGCGGAAAAACATATATTGCCAAGGCAACTGCAGGGGAGTGCAGAGCACATTTTGCAACGATGAGCATTACCGATATTCTTGATCCGTATATTGGAGTGAGTGAACAAAATGTACGGGAAATTTTTCGATATGCTCGTTCCCAAAAGCCATGTATTTTATTTTTAGATGAAATGGATGCACTTGGATTTAATCGGAGCAAAGCGTCGGGAAATCCGACACTAAGAACAGTTATAGATCAATTGTTAACAGAGATTGAAGGTATTGATACGAATACAGACAAACTATTGTTAATTGGTGCGACTAATATGCCTTGGGACATTGATCCTGCATTTAAAAGACCGGGGCGCTTTGATAAAATGATTTTCGTTTCCCCACCTGATTTAGAAGCACGGAGCAGTATTTTTCAAATTAAGTTGGCAGGAAAACCGATTTCAACAATAGATTACGATATGTTAGCTAAAGAAACAGAACTGTATTCGGGTGCTGACATTGAAAATGTAGTAGAGCTGGCCGTAGAAAATGTTTTAGGAGAAATTATGACAACGGGTGTGGAGCGAGCGGTTACAATGAAGGACATAACCGATGCTATAGCAGAAACGAAGCCGTCTACGTTGGAGTGGTTTCGTACGATTAAAAATTATATTAAATATGCAAATGAGAGCGGCGCATACGATGATGTACAAGCATATTTAAAAAGATATAAAAAAATATAATCCCGTTCAGACGCTATTGAAATAGAAGGAATAAGAAAAAAAGAGTATAATCAATTGATGAAAGATTTTAAAGCGTTTTGGTAGCGTTCACAATTGAGGGGGAAGTAACAATGGAAAAGCTTCAAGAAAGTATGTATCAACTGATTGTTGAAACATCGACGAATTTACCGAAAGATGTTCGTCGTGCTATTCAACAAGCAAAGGAACGAGAAAATGCAGGGACTCGTTCTGCAATGGCACTTGGCACGATTACAAATAACATTAAAATGGCAGATGAAAACATCTCGCCAATTTGCCAAGATACAGGAATGCCAACTTTCAAAATCTATACACCAGTTGGCGTAAATCAATTACAAATGAAAGAAGCAATTTACAGTGCACTTGAGCGGGCGACAAAGGACGGAAAACTTCGTCCAAACTCTGTTGATTCTCTTTTCGGGGACAATAGTGGTAACAACTTAGGACCAGGTACGCCTGTCATTAAGTTTGAGCAGTGGGAGAAAGATTATATTGATGCTCGTTTAATTTTAAAAGGAGGTGGCTGTGAGAATAAAAATATTCAGTACAGCTTACCTTGTGAATTAGAAGGACTTGGACGAGCTGGCCGTGATTTAGAAGGGATTCGTAAATGTCTTCTTCATGCGGTATATCAAGCACAAGGACAAGGGTGTAGTGCAGGAGTAATCGGCGTTGGTATCGGGGGAGACCGTACGTCAGGTTATGAATTGGCAAAAAATCAACTATTTCGTACATTAGATGATGTGAATCCAATTCCAGAATTACAAAAGCTTGAAGAATACGTATTAGAGAATGCGAACAAGCTTGGTATTGGTACGATGGGATTTGGCGGTGAAACAACTTTACTTGGTTGTAAAGTTGGTGTATACAATCGTCTGCCGGCGAGTTTCTATGTATCTGTTGCATATAATTGCTGGGCATATCGTCGTCTTGGTATAACAATTCATCCTGAAACGGGTGAGATTATCGATTGGTTATATCAAGAAGGTGAAAATACGCTTCAGCAAGAAGAGGAACAAGACAAAAGTGAACAACGCGAAATTGTACTGCAGGCGCCAATTACAGAAGAGCAAATTCGTGAACTTCGCGTTGGTGATGTTGTAACAATTAATGGCATGATGTACACAGGTCGTGATGCAATCCACAAGCATTTAATGGATAACGATTGTCCAGTAGACTTAAATGGACAAATCATTTATCATTGCGGACCAGTTGTAGTGAAGGATGAAAATGAAAATTGGGAAATTAAAGCGGCAGGCCCCACAACAAGTATTCGTGAAGAACCATATCAAGGGGACATTATGAAGAAATTTGGTATTCGGGCTGTCATCGGTAAAGGCGGTATGGGAGCGAAAACATTAGCAGCACTAGCTGAACATGGCGGCGTATATTTAAATGCAATCGGTGGTGCTGCGCAGTATTATGCAGAATGTATTAAAGAAGTGAAAGATGTTGACTTCTTACAATTTGGTATTCCAGAAGCGATGTGGCATTTACGTATTGATGGTTTTAAAGCTGTTGTAACAATGGATTCTCATGGAAACAGTCTACATGCAGATGTAGATAAAACATCACTTGAAAAATTAGCAAGCTTTAAAGAACCGGTATTTAAATAATAGGAAAAATGCATCTCAAATAATTTGAGATGCATTTTTTGTTGGTATATATGGAAAAACATGTTCAGCATGAAACAAGTATTGAGCACAGAAACTACAGGTACGATTATATATGGAAAGGAGACTATTTATGAAATATAAATGGTTATATATAGGTCTCATTTTTTCACTTATGATGGCACTTGTTCCGGTTTCAGCATTTGCTTATACAAATACACCACATAACTGGGGAATTCCGCGACCTAAAAATGAAACGGCGCCAGATGCAGGGAAATTATATACAGAATTACTACAAAAAAATGGTGGTTTTTACTTAGGCGATACGAAGAAGAAAGATATTTATTTAACATTTGATAATGGATATGAAAATGGGTATACAGGGAAAATCTTAGATGTACTGAAAGAGAAGAAAGTACCAGCGACCTTTTTTGTGACAGGGCATTATATAAAAACGCAAAAAGATTTATTATTAAGGATGAAAAATGAAGGGCATATTATTGGAAATCATTCTTGGAGTCATCCAGATTTTACAGCGGTAAATGATGCAAAACTTCGTGAAGAATTGACGAGTGTAACGGAAGAAATTAAAAAAGTAACTGGACAAAAAGAAGTAAAATATGTACGTCCTCCGCGAGGGGTGTTTAGTGAAAGAACGTTAGCACTTGCGAAAGAAATGGGATATTATAACGTATTTTGGTCCCTTGCATTTCTTGATTGGAAAGTAGATCAGCAAAGAGGATGGCAATACGCTCATAATAATGTCATGACGATGATTCATCCAGGATCTATTTTATTACTTCATGCGATATCAAAAGATAATGCAGAGGCGCTTGCAAAAATCATTGATGATTTGCGCGAGAAAGGGTATCATTTTAAAAGCCTAGATGATTTAGTAAAAAGCAATCAGCCGTAAGCATGTATGCTTACGGTTTTCTCATGCTATAATGATGTGTAAAAAGGATGGGGAAACGTATGTGGAGCGAACATGTTACGTTAAAGTATCCGTATCATTTTCAAGAAGTATTAAGGCGTTTATCTTTTGATCCGCTAAATGTTGTTCAGTTAGAAGAAAAGATTGTTTATGTTCCACTTTCCATAGATGAAGAACAGATTGTTGTTCGGGTACAAGGGATTGGTACGCTTCAAAATCCACAATTTTGGGTTTCAAGCCAGACTGGTGAACAAGAGAAAGTTATGAAACGCGTCTATTCGATTTTTCAATGGAATGAATCTTTTCAAGATATACAAACTCATTTTAGAAACACATCATTACGTCCACTTTTTGAAACATATGCCTATACACCACTTATTTTAGAGTTCGATTATTTTGCGTGTCTTCTTCGTTGTATTATTCATCAACAAGTACATTTGAAATTTGCTACTGCACTTACAGAACAATTTGTAAAACAGTATGGAACAGAGAAGAATAGCGTTTTCTTTTTTCCAACACCAGAAAGAGTGGTAAATATTTCAATAGAAGAGCTCAGAAATCAGAAGTTTAGTCAAAGAAAGGCCGAATATATGATAGGACTAGCAAAACGTATCGTGGAAGGAAAGCTGGATTTAGTGGAACTAGAAAAACAAACAGATGAAGAAGTTTCAGCACAATTGTTACCAGTGCGAGGTATTGGTGCATGGACAGTACAAAACTTTTTATTATTTGGACTTGGTCGGAAAAATATGTTTCCGAAAGCAGATATCGGGATTCAGCGTGCACTTCAAGGGTTATTTCAACTAGAGAATAAACCGGATGATGCGCTGTTAGAAAAAGTAAAACAAGAATGTGATCCATACTGCAGTTATGCAGCGTTATATTTATGGAAAAGTATAGAGTAGAGGTGTAACAATAATGCAAAAGCAACATGAGAGTAAGTTGGAAGTTGGTCAAACGTTTCCTGTGACAATTAAGCGTCTTGGGATTAACGGAGAAGGCGTTGGTTATTTTAAGAGACAAGTTGTTTTCATTCCAGGGGCATTACCAGGAGAGGAAGTTGTTGCGGAAGCAACGAAAATTAAGCGTGGCTTCGCTGAAGCAAAAGTGAAAAAAATTCGTAAAGCATCGCAGCATCGCGTAAAGCCACCATGCCCGGTATATGATGAATGCGGCGGCTGTCAACTGCAGCATTTAGATTATCAAGAACAGTTAAATCAAAAACGTGATATTGTTGTACAAGCGTTTGAAAAGTATATGAACGGAAGCTTGGAAGTTGATATTCGTCCAACACTTGGTATGGGAAATCCATGGCATTATCGTAATAAAAGCCAATTACAAGTAGGGCGTAAAGACGAAAAAGTTATTACAGGATTATATAAGCAAAATTCACATCAATTAATTGATATTTCCCATTGTATGATTCAACATAAGGCAACAAATGAAGCGACAAAGGTTGTAAAACGTATATTAGAAAAACTAAATGTTTCTATTTACAATGAGAAAAAACAAAAAGGTTTAGTACGTACAATTGTGACACGTACTGCGGTCCAAACAGGAGAAGTACAGGTTACACTCATTACAACAAAAGAAGAGTTACCAAATAAAGAGCAATTTATCGCAGAAGTACAAAAACAGATGCCAACTGTTAAATCGATTATGCAAAACGTGAACTGGCGTAAAACATCAGTTATCTTTGGTGATAAAACATTCCGCTTAGCTGGGAAAGAAGTTATTCAAGAGACACTTGGTGATTTATCATTTGAATTATCAGCACGTGCATTCTTCCAGCTGAACCCAGAACAGACGGTTGTTCTTTACAATGAAGCAAAAAAAGCAGCTGCGTTAACAGGTACAGAAAAAATCGTTGATGCCTATTGCGGTGTTGGTACTATTGGACTATGGCTTGCAAATGATGCCGATGAAGTTCGCGGTATGGATGTGATTCCAGAAGCGATTGCAGATGCAAGAAAAAATGCGAAGCGCCACGGATTTATAAATACGAAGTACGAAGCTGGTAAAGCAGAAGAATGGCTGCCAAAATGGGTGAAAGAAGGCTGGCGTCCAGATGTAATCGTTGTTGATCCGCCTCGTACAGGTTGTGACGATAAGTTACTCGAAACAATTTTAAAAGTACAACCAAAGCAAGTTGTTTATGTTTCTTGCAACCCTTCATCATTAGCGCGTGATGTGAAAGCATTAATGAAGAGTTATGAAGTGGAATATGTACAACCGGTTGATATGTTCCCGCATACAGCGCATGTAGAGAATGTAGTGAAGCTTGTTAGAAAAGTAAAGTAAAGATGTGACAGTGATAGGCCTTATCGAAAAATCGATAAGGCCTAATTTTTATGATGAATTACCCTAAACCGCTTCATAAGTAAACCGATAGTGATTTGATTTTAAAAATGAATTGTTTATTTTAGGTTTATCAAAATAATTTTAAATAAAAATTGGAATTAAGAGATTAGCACTAATCTTTGTATGATGGAGTGCTTGTTTATTGCTATATCAATTCCGATCACTTTTAATTCGCATGTAAGTAAATAGTGGGATAATTATACAAATATTGGGTGAAACGAAGTATACTCAATAAAGATGAATATAATTAATTTAATTAGGAGTGATTTTTATATTTAGGCAAAATGCAAAAAGGATACTTATATTATTATTAACAAACCCAATATTAATAATCGGATACTGGATTTTTTGCTATGAGTTAGCTTTGTACTGTAAGTATGGAAGAATGAATTATAATATTTATATTTTATTATTATGTGTAGTGTTTTTTGTAGCTATAACTACATTTACTACAATGAGAGTGATAAAAGATAGAGAATATGAATCTAAAAAATTAATTAATTCAACTGCATGGAAATACATTTCTATTATCATTATTGTTGTAATCACATCATTTTATGGTGTGAAGATTTATAAAAGTGCAATAAATTATGATGGCAAACTGGCATGGTTTATAGAAAAGTTAAAACATGAAAGATCAGTTAAATTTAAACATAATAATATATATGAATATGGAGTAGAAGGTATTTTTGAAGATATAAATAAAAAATATACTTTGCCAAAGAAATTATATATGGCAACTGATTTTGATCTTACATTTCGTTCAGATGGAACAATCACAGCGTTTGATACATTTGTTTATGGGAAAAATGCTGATGGGAAAGAGGAAACTTATTTAATATCTTATAATAAGAAGAAATCAGAAGATATTACTGTAATACGAGATGGGTATGCAAATCCCGATTATGATGAGGATAAACTAGTAGAACCTCTAATTAAAACGGTTAAGGCTATTCCAGTTAAGCGAACGGTTAGTAAGTGGAATGAAAGTAAGTATGGGTTGATCTATTATGGGAAAAGGAATTGGGGATACAATACAGAGGGAATTATTAATATTACTGAGGATGGTAAGGAGCAAAATCTTAAAGAAGCAGCTTCTGAAATCATTGGATATACTGTATCTATATTTGTTCCTGGAAAAGAGAAAGAGCTAGTACCTGCTAGATATAATTTAATATGTGACGCAAGTTGGAGTAAATCAAAGACTCCTCCAAATAAAGATAAGTTTAAAGAGAAGAGACAAGATTCAACGAATGAAAAGGAGCAGTTTTTCCTATCAAAAGAAGTTGGTTATAAACTAAATATGACAGAAAAAGCATTAGGGAGTGCTTTTTATTCACTAAGCAAGACTAGTGATGGAGGTAAAACATGGGAGGTTATCAATACGGACCCATTTAATAGAGGGATTGGTAGTGTATCAGGAGTAACCTTTCTAAATGATAAACTTGGGTTTTTAGGAGCAATTAGACCTTCTGGTAATGAGGGAGAGTTATATCGTACAGATGATGGGGGCTTATCTTTCAAACAGGTAAATTATCCCCCGCATGAAGTGAAATTGGAACATACACAGTCTATCATAAGTCCTTTTGATTCTCCTGGTATGCCTTATGAGAAAGATGGAGTCTTTAATATGTTAGTTGGACAAGGGGCAGATGGAGACTACAATGGCGATAGTAGTGCACTTTATCAGTCAAAAGATCAAGGAGAGACGTGGGAATTTATAGAGGAGGTTAAAAAAAGTTAGAGTTAGTACTAAAGTTAAATAAATAATAAAAACAAAGAAGCAGAAAATCACTTGGGATTTCCTGCTTCTTTGTTTTTATAAAGAAAATACTTGATATGCTAGTACACGATAACCGGTTCATAAGTGCTGAGATTATCATACACAGTTTTCGCAACACTAGGATGAAGGTTAACACATCCGCCTGAACCTCCAGTTAAATAGGCATTATTGGCCCAGTTTGTCCGCCAGCCGGCATCATGGAACCCTTGTCCGCTATTTGTGAACGGAGCCCAGTAATCTACCTTAACGGAATAATCAGGTTTACCTACTGCGCTACCTTTGAGTGTGTACGGTGATCGTTTATAGAGGATATACCACACACCTGGTGATGTATCTTCACTCGTGCTATGTTTACCTGTTACTACATTCGTTGAAACTGCCAATTTTCCATCTTTGTAAATCCAAATTTGTTGTTCCGCAATCGACACTTCCGCATACGTGTCTCCAATGCCATTATTCGCTGTTGTTTCATAACCGATGCCTTCGTTATTCCAACCATTTCCGTAAATGTTAGAAACAGAAAGCGATTTTTCCCCTTTTTCGAAGGCTTCTTGGATTCGTTTTGTTTCTTTTTCAACATTTATTGCCCAGCCATAGCCTTGTCCTTTTACTGATATAACTGAACCAGAATGGGTTTTAAATGTGAAGTCTTTATTTAATGTCGATTGAGAATTGTTAATTTCAGTAATCTTGTTCTTAATGTCGCTCGAGTCGATTGTAGCCTTCATATCTTTTGACATAGAGGCATTTTTAATTAGATCTTTAGCTTTTAAAGAGTAAACTTCATTCTGTACCTTATAATCAATGGTTTGTTGGAGAAGATTCTGTAGTGCTTTCTCTTCCTTTTTTATAATCGGATTGTTTTCTTTAATAGGCTGTATGTATACAGGTTTCAGATGGATTTCACTTTTATACTTCTGCTTGTCGTAATCCTTTAATAGATTAGCAACATCATACTGTTTTCCATCAATGCTTTTTGAGATAACAACTTTTCCCTGTTCGAGCTTCGCCATAGCATCTTGAGGCGCTTTTAAACCTTTATTCATAGAGATGAGCTTTTCTTCTACAAGTTTTTTCATTGTTTCACTTCGGTACTGATCCGCCTTTTCTGGTAGCAATGAATAATTTTTTTCCTTTGAGGAAGGGAAAAACGTCCACTGGCTTTTTAATAGTTTTTTAACTTGAGGCAAATCTTTTTCCGTAAGTTCAGTTTGTGTATCTTCTTCATCTAAAATTTGTTGTTGGCCGACATAGACTTTATTTTCTAATCCAGATGTTTTTAATTTCTGCATTGCCTGATCAGCAGTCAGACCGCCGACCTTTGTATCATTAATCGTAACCTGTGAATTGAAACGAGTTGCCTGATAATAACTCATTCCCCCAATTAGAAGTGCAATTATAACGCCGCCACCCGCTGTGATAAGCTTCCAATTTTTAAAACGTTTGCTTGAGTGTGCTCGTTTTCTATCAACTTCTTCAACTGATTCATTTATTGTGTTGTTATTCATAAATATTTCCTCCACATACCTAATATAGCCCCAGTATCAACGACAACGGACTTTAAACTAATGTTTTTGTATCTAAAACCATTGATTAGTTTACCTTATTATTCTTAAATTTTCACTATTTTTTTACCAAATTTTACAGTGTTGAGTCAGTTAAATTTGGATTTGTGTCAATAGAATGAACGTGTTAATAACCAGTAGATAGAGAAGTTTCTAAAGGAGTGCGAAGAGTGGAAGAAAAATATACAGCCTGAAGAAGAGTTGCAGAATTTCCTGCAGGAACATGGATGGCGTACGTGAACTGGATTGTAAATGATTGGTTTAACATGTATAGTCTATTGGCAGAAGTAGACACTAAATGGGCTCTCTTGTGTTACTATGGGAAGAAGATTACGAAAAATATCATAGAATGCTTACAATTTTTGTTTTATGTAACGGAAAAAGAAAGGTGGTGAGTCTGTTAATAAAAACATGAATAGGCAAATGTCTATGTTTTTAATAGCAGAAAACAATGAACAACTATAAATTAACAATTCAATATGACGGCGGCCGCTATAAAGGCTGGCAACGTCTTGGAAATAATGATAATACGATTCAAGGGAAAATCGAAAGTGTATTATCAGAAATGGTCGGACATGAAATAGAAATCATCGGATGTAGCAGGACAGATGCCGGTGTACACGCTTTGAATCAAATAGCGAATTTCAAGGTCGATGAAAAATTAGCAGAACCGAAAATTAAAAAGTATTTAAATCAATACTTATCAAATGATATTAGTATTAAGGATGTGGAGTTAGTCTCTGAACGTTTCCATGCTCGTTACAATTCGAAAGCAAAGACTTATGTATATAAGATTTGGAATGAAGAACATACGAATCCCTTTATGCGTAAATACAGCATGCACGTTCAGAAAAAGTTAAATATTGAAAGTATGAAAAAGGCAGCTCAATACTTAATTGGTTCACATGATTTTACAGCTTTTTCAAACGCTAAATCTAAGAAAAAGTCTATGGTACGAGAAGTATATATGCTTGATATTGTGGAAAGTGAAGGTTTTATTCAAATTAGAGTGAGCGGAAATGGATTTCTTCATAATATGGTAAGAAAGATTGTTGGGGCGTTAATCGAAGTGGGATTAGGGCAGTTAGACTCTGAAGTAATACCACAAATTTTAAAAGAAAAACAACGAAACCAAATTAATTGTCTCGCGGATGCAAGTGGATTGTATTTGGAGAAGGTAGATTTTTAGGCAACTGGATGTGTAAATTCACTAGTTCCTATACACTTGAGATATGTGGGGATTATTGTGTAGTTGATATAACTATCAATCAAAAGGGGAAGAGTTGATAATTCTTCCTCTTTTGATTGTACTAATAGAAATGAAAAAGAAATCAAGATAATGTATAGATTTTTCAACGGTTTAAATTAAATTTTTTAAGTCGATATTGCAAGTTTTGTCTACTCATCCCTAAAAATTTTGCGGTTTGTGAGATATTACCTTTATTTTCTTTAAGAATTTGATTGATGTATTCTTTTTCCATTTCTTTTATTGTGTGCTTTAAAGGTTTCGGGATATCATCTGTATTCCGAATAGTTAACGGTAGTTGGAAGTCATATTCTCTTTTAGTTAGTTCATAAAAGCGTGTAGGTATATGGAACGTTGTAATGATTTCTTCATCTTCTATTAAGTTCATAGAGCCTTCAATCATATGTTCTAACTCCCTTACATTACCAGGCCATTCGTAGTTATAAAAACATTCTTTTACACTAGAATCGATCCCTTTTACTTTTAAGTCAAATTGGATATTATACTTTTCAATAAAGTGATGAACAAGAATGGAGATATCTTCTTTTCGCTCTCTTAAAGGTGGTAAAAATAAAGTCACAACGCCTAACCGATAATATAGGTCTTTCCTTAATCGATTATGTGTTATGGCTTCAATAGGGTCTTCATTAATGGTTGCTATGATTCGGACATCCACTTCTTTTTCTTGTGCGCCTCCAACTCTTCGTATTGTTTTATCTTGGATAGCACGCAATAATTTTGCTTGAAGAGCTGGATTTAATGAGTTGATTTCGTCTAATAACAAAGTCCCACCATTCGCTTCTTCAAATAAACCAGGTTTATCTATTGCACCTGTAAAAGCCCCTTTGTTCGTTCCAAATAATAGGCTTTCCATTAGGGTTTCTGGTATAGCAGCGCAGTTTTGTGAAATAAAAGGCTTTGCGGAACGGTGACTTTCATTATGAATGCTTTGTGCAAACAATTCTTTACCAGTTCCCGTTTCTCCCACGATAAGTATGGAGGACGATGTACGTGTTACTTTTTTTGCTTCTGTAATAATAGATTGGGTCGCCCTAGAATTACCTATTATATGATTAAAGGTAAATTTAGTATTTTGTTTTCGAGGAAGACTTGTTTTAATCGTTTGCTTTAATTGAGTAATGTCTTTTGAAATTTCAATCGCACCTTTGATTTTTCCATTTTCTATTATAGGGAAGGTATCATTAATTGTTGTAATCTCTTTTCCTTTATTATTAAAATAAGTTTGTTTTATGTTTCTTTTTGTTTTTCCTAGTTTTAGTGCCTCTATGAGTGTACTACTTCGGTTTTCCTCAAATACAAATACCTCTAAAGGATTTTTATGTAATATATCTTTAGGATCCATGGATTCAATTTCCATCATTTTACGATTGTAGATTATTGTTTTACTTTCTTCATTAATAATATGAATTCCAATATCAAGTTCATTTAGCAAAGTTTCATATAGCATATTCATTTCAATTAATTTTTTGAAATTGATTTCTTCTGTATGCATGTATCATCTTCTCCTTGTTATACCCTATGAAGACTGACTTTTTTTAATTTTATTAAAATTCACTTAAAAGCGCAAAACTTTTTGCGCTTTTTTGATTAAAAATGATAGAAAAAATTTTGCGCTTATTAAGTTTTTTTGCAAGCATTTCTAATTTTACAGGGGGAATTGAAGTTGGTATGCATTTTGCATTCATAGTAAGTGAAAGCTCTAAATTTAAAGACTAGAGGTGAGTTGAAAACTTTATAGGGTGTATAACTTTTCTTAATAAAAAAGAGGAGGTTACAAAATGAAGGCAGTTATAGAAGACGTGTACAGTCCTTGCTATGGGAAAGTAGAAAAATTATTTATTACTGAAAGCTCTTATGTATATGAGTGGGAGAAATTAGCATTAATTGAAACGATAGATAAACAGAAAGTAGAAATTAAAGTGGGAATTAGTGGATATATTGAATTGCTAGAAGTGGAAGAGGGACAAGTTATCACTGATAAAACACGATTAATAACAGTAAGGGATGACCTGTTAATAACAGGTAGTGATTAATATAAACTGTATGGAGTATGTACCGTTTTCTAGCGTGCTTTTAAATAATCATGTTTATTTATGCTAATGCCAATTAAGTCATAGGAAAGGTTAAGGGTGGGTTATCGTGTTATGGTTTATCCCACATTAACGGGCAGTAAGACCACCACCTCAAGATTTAGAGAGCAACAGGGAAGATAGGTGGGGACAACTGCCCATAAAAGCCCGATTCATTCAACTAACCATCAGTGAGAATGGAGACAAAAGCCACACTGATGGAAGTTTCACCTTATTTTCTTGGATTGGGAGATTGACTTTCGAAAGATCTCCCTCCTATTGTGAATCTTTAATAAAAATACAAGCTATTATCTTTTTATAGTTTAACTTTCTTTTTTAACTTATTTTTAAAGCGTTTACATTTATGAGGATTTGCAAACAAAAAGGGGGATTTATATGGCAAGTCAAAACCAGGAGTTAAAACGAGAGCTGAAAAGTCGACACATATTTATGATTGCACTTGGGGGAGTTATTGGTACCGGACTTTTCTTAGGATCAGGTTATACAATTCATGAGGCGGGACCTGGAGGAGCGATTGTAGCTTATCTTGTTGGAGGATTTGTTATGTATTTAACGATGCTCTGTCTTGGAGAGCTAGCAGTTGCCATGCCTGATGCAGGGTCTTATCAAACATATGCTACAAAGCAGATTTCACCTGCAGTAGGTTACGTAGTGGGATGGATGTCATGGTTAAACTGGTCGGCTACGATAGGGATTGAGTTGATTGCAGTTAGTATCTTAATGAAACGTTGGTTTCCAGATGTATCTTCTTGGATTTGGTGCATAGTTTTTGCTGTTCTACTTTTTGCTATTAATGCATTATCTTCAAGAAGTTTTGCAGAGGTCGAGTTTTGGTTTGCGAGCATTAAAGTTATTACGATTATTGCATTTATTATTTTAGGCGGGGCAGCTATGTTTGGTTTCCTTGATATGAAAGGGAATGAGCCAGCACCAATGTTTTCTAGTTTTACTGATTACGGAGGACTATTTCCAAATGGGCTGACAGCTATTTTAGTTACAATGATTGCAGTTAATTTTTCCTTTCAGGGAACAGAACTAGTTGGTATTGCGGCTGGAGAGAGCGAAAATCCAGAGAAAACCATTCCGAAAGCTATTAATAATACAGTTTGGCGTATCCTTGTTTTCTTTGTACTTTCCATTTTTATACTTGCTGGGCTATTCCCTTGGCAACAAGCTGGAGTGATAGAAAGTCCATTCGTAGTTGTATTTGATAAAATTGGTATCCCTTATGCGGCAGATATTATAAATTTCGTTATTATTACAGCGGTACTATCAGTGGCGAATTCTGGATTATATGCAACTTCTCGTATGTTATGGTCTATGTCTAATCAAGGGATGATTAGTCCGATTTTTGGTAAGTTATCTAAAAATGGTGTTCCAATTTATGCATTGATTGCAAGTACTATTGTTGGTTGTCTCTCTTTATTATGTGGTATATATGCAGAGGATACAGTTTATTTATGGCTTCTTTCCATTGCAGGATTCGGTGCAATATTGGTTTGGGCATCTATCGCTTTATCTAATTTCTTGTTTAGAAGAACATACTTAAAGCAAGGTGGGGATATTAAGGATCTGAAATTTAAAACTCCATTGTATCCGCTTGTCCCTCTTCTTGCTTTGGTATTAAATATAACGGTAATTGTTGGTATGGCGTTTATTCCGGAACAACGCATGGCATTGTATTGCGGGATTCCATTTATGTTTGTTTGTTTACTGTTTTACCGTGTTACAAAAAATAAGAAGAGTAAAATGGAACATATCGAAAAGGCCAACACAACAGGGGCACAAAGTTTATGATGAATATTTAGGTATGATTTTTATCCTGCTATTCGCTGGCAGTAACACGCCCACCTCCAAATTCAGCGAAGGAAAAGTAGGTAGGCGGAGGATGAACTACCGGTAAAAGCTTGATTAGTGAGGGCTCATAATCAGTAAAGTCCTCACTAATTAACGTTTTACTTTACGTATGCGAGTAATTGCGTTATACGAGGTCATATATGTAGAGAATGGTAGGATAAAATCAAAAGAAAAAACGAGCCCTAATCTAATAGATAGCTCGTTTTTTTCTGAAAAATACATCTTGGCTAAGAGGATTGCTCTCTTTTTATTTTTAGTTTCACCGTCCAAAAAGCAGCAAGCATAATCGCTGCGATACAGCCGCTAATTGTACCTATTAATTTAGCGTACGGAAGGCTATTCATGTCGCTATTGAGAAAAAACATTATGCATAGGATTGCAGGGAAAAGATATAGATAATATAGGCGCTTTAGTCGTTTATCTTTCATCATGTACTCAGCCCTCTCTATTATTTAATATCCTTATTATAACACAAAAATTACCATTTTTTTGCAATATCCTAATTTAAAAATTAGCCAGTTAGTTGAGTTTACGAAAGTTATTACTGTTTTTAAATACGAATGGCGTCATACACAAAAATAAGAAAAATTAAGGTTTTCATCAGAAAAAGATAAGATTCATCGTGTAATATAAAAAGTACCTGTCGTGGAATCGTACAAACTTTGATGTTTGTACGATTTTTTTTAGAAAAGAACTATTTCAAATACTAGTGAAACTAGAAATTTTGGAATAGCCCTTTTGTCTTCAATAAAGCCATCTAAGTTTTCTTCTTTATATCAGCTAATTTTTCTTTTGCTAAATTCAATGCAATTGCATCGTCTAAATAGCCAATTGGATTGCATTATTCATTTCAGATTTTATCATATTTAGCGAGAAGACCCTTACCTCAAGCGTGTAACGGTAGGTGGGGGTAGTTCAATGCAAATCTAATTGGAGCAATTGTACTTAGTGTAATTGGAGTATTTGCCTTATGTCAGCCAGTATTAAATAAACAAGATGATACGCATAAGAAGAAAGGGAATATGTTTATGAGGGTACTGGGTAATCCGGAGAATGCTGATTTCGATGGTTCTAAAACAATTAGCCTTTCCGAAGCACTTGTATTAGGGACGCATTATCAATTAATAATATTGCAGGAGGATTTGATGCAGGAATAACAAATTTGAATCTTTGGTGGACTGCAATTGTTTCTGGAGTTTTTAGCTTCGCTTGTATTAGTGGTTTTTCATATGTAGGAAAGAGGTTTTTAGCGGAATACTTAGGAAAATGGGGAACGATTATTGCTGGCATTTTACTCATTCTTATCGGAATTGATCAATTGATGTGAGAGGAGATTGGAAAACAATATTCGCATATTTCCTCGGAAATACAACAAAATACTGCATATATCGATATGTTTTTCTTCATACTAACATTGATTTCTTTTAAAGAAAGGGGGATAAGTATGGGACGTGGTAAAGCATTTGATCATAAGAAAAAAGGTCATGATCATCAGCCGCCTAAAGGGGCATTTATTCATAAGGATGTAAATGAGCATACGTTAGAAGAGGAAGAATTACCAGTTAATATTGAAACGTACAAAAATAGTTTGAAAAAACATTAAAGCACCTATATAGGTGCTTTTTAGCGTATGTCCTCAATTAATTGCTTTGATTCTTCATACATGCCATATTCCCCTAGAACTTGGATACAACGCCATTTTAATTCCTCAATACTTGGTTCAAGTTCTTCCGGGAGGACATGATGAATGTCTTCAAGCCCCATTCCAAAATGAATAAGCTCTAGCACTTGATCATCAATATTTCGATCCATTAGTAATTCTAATACTTCTAAATTGAATATGTATCGATAAGCTTCATCGGGGGAAACAACTTTTAATTTTAAGCTTTCTACAATACTGAGTATAAAAAGAAGAATGGTTTTTTCTAGGACAGGCTGGTCCTCCATTTGAAAAATAAGTTTCATTTTTTTACACCTCCACCGAATAGCGTTAGGTTGTACTATATTATTCGGGAGGGGGGAAGAAATATGCATAATAAAAAAAGTTATCCTGCCAAAAGCGAACAGGATAACTTCGTATTTAAAAAATACTCCAGCCTTCTTGAGCGGAAAGAAGCTCAAGAATTTTAAAACCAGCGATACTATTTCCATTTGCATCTAAAGCCGGTCCAAAAATACCGATTCCCATTTCGCCTTTTACGCAGCCGAAAATACCACCAGCTACACCACTTTTTGCAGGAATGCCAACGCGAATTGCAAATTCACCAGATTCGTTATACATGCCACATGTTACCATAAATGTTTTGCAAATCTTTGTTATATGTTTTGGAATAATTTGTTTTTTCTTATATGGATCGTAGCCATCCATTGCGAAGATTAAACCAATACGTGCTAAATCAATACAGTTTACCTGGATAGCACATTGACGTGTATATAAATCCATTAATTCTTCGATATTACCATCAATGATGCCGTTTTGCTTCATGTAGTAGCAAAGAGAACGATTTAAGTAAGCTGTTTCTAGTTCAGAGATGGCTACTTTTGAAGAGTAATTAATTGTAGGATTATCTGTAATATCACGTACAAAGCGGAGAATCCGTTCCATCTTTTCTTCGTTACTATCTCCTGTAAGCATACTTGTAATAGCTAATGCACCCGCGTTAATCATTGGATTAAGGGGTTTAGAAGGGCTAGTTGTTTCTAGCTTAATAATAGAATTAAATGGGTCCCCAGTGGGTTCCATCCCAACTTTAGAGAATACATATTCTTCACCACGATCTAGAAGAGCAAGTGCAAGTGTGATTACTTTTGAAATACTTTGAAGGGTGAAGAGTGTTTGTGAGTTACCAGCATGGATATATTCTGTCTCTCTATGGTAGATAGCAATCCCTAAATCATCTGGATTTGCATTTCCTAGTTCGGGGATATAAGTAGCAAGTTTACCTTTTTTTGTATATGGTTTTACTTGATCTAACAGTTGTTGTAAGTTATTTGTCTCGATACACTGCATAATACCAACGCTCCTGTTCCTTTTTCACTAAGTTTACTGTTCCCTATAGACTTGGAAATAAATAATAACATGAAAAAGTGGAATGATAAAATGAAACTTCCATTTTAAATAAAAATTGCAAAACAGGAATAAAATCTTTCTTTTTAGGTGGTAGAGAAGCAGTTAGAGCCTCTGAGAACGAGTGCAGGTCATCATTTGTTCTACATAGCAACGGCTTATATATTAAACAATCAAAATAGATACAGATACATAGGTTCCGGCTACCTAGTTTTTAATCATATTCGTTATTAGAACGGAGAAGTTTCCTTTTATATAACAGTTTGGAAATAGAAAAGATATCTATAAAAAGCTCAAAAATAAAAACTACACATCTATACAACTATATGTTATCATGATTATGTAATAGAAAGCGTTTTCTAAATCATACTTATTAATGATAACGATTTCATAAATTGAATAGGGGGAATTACAATGTTGCAGTTTTTACAACGTATTGGTAAAGCGTTAATGCTTCCAATCGCAGTACTGCCAGCAGCAGGACTGTTGCTTCGTTTAGGTCAACCAGACGTATTTGATATTCCTGTTATGGCACAGGCCGGTGCAGCAATCTTTGATAACTTAGCACTTATTTTTGCAATTGGTGTTGCAATCGGTTTGTCTGTTGATGGTAGTGGTGCCGCAGGTCTTGCAGGTGCGATTGGTTATCTAGTTATGAAGAATACAACGAATACTTTAAGTATTGGTTATTCAACAGCAGAATTAAATGATAAATTAAAAAGTGTTCAAGATTTATTAGGAACAGTTGATCCAAGTAAGTTAGCGGATACAATGACAAAAGTTTCAAAAGCAGCGACTTTAACGCCGAAGATAAATATGGCTATACTTGGCGGTATTATTGCTGGGGTTGTTGCCGGGTTATTATATAACAAATTCCATAAAATTAAATTGCCAGAATGGTTAGGGTTCTTTGCGGGAAAACGTTTTGTACCAATTATTACTTCTGTTGTCATGCTTCTTTTAGGATTAGTATTCGGTCAAATTTGGCCAACAATTCAAAGTGGTATTGATGCGGTAGCACACGGTATTGTAAACTTAGGTGCGATTGGCGCTGGACTATTCGGTTTATTAAACCGTCTATTGATTCCAATTGGTTTACACCACGTAATGAACACATATTTCTGGTTTGTACTTGGTGACTTTACAAATGCAGCAGGTGATGTTGTTCATGGTGATATTGCACGTTTCTTTGCGCAAGATCCATCAGCAGGTATGTTTATGACTGGTTTCTTCCCAATCATGATGTTTGGTTTACCAGCAGCATGTTTTGCAATGATTGCAGCTGCGAAACCGGAAAAACGTAAAATGGTTACAGGTATGTTAGGTGGACTTGCATTAACTTCATTCTTAACTGGTATTACAGAACCAATTGAATTTTCATTCATGTTCTTATCACCAGTATTATATGGTATCCATGCTATATTAACGGGCATTTCTTTATTTGTTACAACAACACTTGGCATTCATGATGGTTTCTCATTTAGCGCCGGTGCGATTGATTATTTCTTAAACTTAGGTATTGCAACAAAACCGTTATTATTAGCGGGAATTGGTTTAATTTATGCAGTAATTTACTTCGTGGTATTCTATTTCCTAATCAAGAAATTTAATTTGAAAACTCCAGGTCGTGAAGACGATGAAGAGTTAGTGGCAGAAGATGATGCACCAGTTGCAGGATCGATTGGTGAAACTTACGTAGCAGCTTTAGGTGGAAAAGACAATTTAACAGTCATTGATAACTGTGCGACTCGTTTACGCCTACAAGTAAAAGATGCAAACTTAGTAAATGAACCAGCATTAAAACGTGCCGGTGCAAAAGGTGTTATGAAGTTAAGTAATACAAGCGTACAGGTTATCGTAGGTACAAACGTTGAGTCTGTAGCTGATGATATGAAAAAACACGTATAAATGATTGTGAAAGAGGATGTTCAAAAAGATCGGTAAAATTGATTTTTTTGAGGACATCCTCTTTTTTTATGAGAAGTTTATCCGGAATCTTACCTTTGAAAATATTCTTTTTCTTTTTTGTACATATTGGTTGGTAATACGTTCGGCACATGATAAAGTAAGGATGATATAAAATGAAATTTCCATTAGTTAGAGAAAACTAGGGAGCATATTTTTATAAATTGATTAAATTATTGGTAAATAAGGGGAAAGCAACCATGAATGAAGAAAAGGATAGTGTCAGTATGGTGGCTCGTCGTAGACGTAGACGTGGACGTGGACCGATTACATATATAAAAAGAACAGCCATTTTCTTTGTATTGTTTTCACTTGTATATTTAGGGTATACAAAAATCACTTCACATAGTAAGAAAGAGAATGCCTCAAAAGCAACTACAGAAGTAAAGAAAGAAACGGTACAAAAACAGCCAGAACAGCTTCCAAAAGTGCCGGAGCAAGCTAAGGCGGCGGAACAATCAGCCGAAGGCCCCCCACAAGAAATTAATGAGAATGCTGAGTTAGATGAGTATTTAAAGAGCAAAGGTTTTAGTGGAACAGCAGTTGTTGTAAAAAATGGAAAAGTACTCCTGAATAAAGGGTATGGGCTGGCAAATCGAGAGAAAAATATACCAAATAATGCAGAAACAACATTTTACATCGGTTCGATTTCAAAAGCATTTGTAGCAACAGCAATTATGCAGCTGAAAGATCAAAAGAAAATTCAACCAGAGGATACGGTAGCGAAATATATTCCTGATTTTCCAAGAGGTGGAGAAATCAAGCTGGTTCATCTATTGACACACACATCTGGAATTCCTGAATATGAGACAGGGACAGATGATATTTCTCATGAGGAATTGTTGAAGCGAATTGGACAGCAAAAACGTTTGTTTAACCCAGGTGAAAAATGGAAGTATTCGGATTCAAACTATTCAATACTTGGTTACATCGTTGAGAAAGTTAGTGGGCAGCCGTTAGAAGAATACATTAAACAACATATTTTTGATGTTGTGGGCATGAAAAATTCAGGCTTTGGTACTGAATTAGAGAAAACAAAGTATCCTTCTACGGGTTATAAGGTTGTAAATAATAATATGACAGTACCTCCTATTCCTAGCATGTCACAATTATATGGGAATGGCGATATATATACGAGTGCAAATGATTTATATTTATTTAATGAAGCACTATTTTCTGGTAAGCTAATATCCAAAGAGAGCTATGATCAAATGTTTACAACATTTAAAAAAGATTATGGATTTGGATGGTATGTAAACCCTGGAAGCTACTCTAATCACGGTGTAATGCCAGGGTGGAATTGTTTAAATGGATTTAGTAGAAGTGGCAATGTATATGTTATTTTATTATCTAATATTCAAAATAACATTAAATCATTTGGCTCTTTGAATAATGATATTTATACGATGTTACAGCATATTGAAGTGTAAAAGACTATCTTTTGAGATGGTCTTTTTTTCATGTAAATTGAGAAAGAAGGTGAATTTATGAGTAAGCGTTGTTTAATTACAGGTGGAGCAGGGTTTATTGGATCTCATTTAGCAGAAGAACTTCTTAAAAGAGGGCATCAAGTAACAATAGTTGATAATTTTTATAAAGGAAAAAATAAATATCATATAGAGCTAATGAAGTCTATTCCAATTATTCCAATTAGCATTTTAGCTAAAAGTGAAATTTATGAATTGGTAGGTCAACATGATGTTGTATTTCATTTAGCAGCCATTTTAGGTGTGAAAGCGACAATGGAAAAAAGTATAGAATTGATTGAAACGAATTTTGATGGAACGCGTAATATTTTACAAGCTGCATTAAAAGGAAAAAAGAAAGTTATTTTTGCATCTACTTCTGAAGTATACGGAAAAGGACAACCACCTTTTTTAGAAGAAGGTGATCGCTTATATGGTTCAACATCAAAAATACGTTGGAGTTATGCACTTTGTAAAACATTAGAAGAAACGCTGTGTTTAGGGTATGCGTTACAAGGGCTCCCTGTCACAATCGTTCGCTATTTTAATATTTATGGTCCAAGAGCAAAGGATGGCCCATATGCTGGAGTAATTCCACGATTTGTTCGTGCGGCATTGCAAGGTGAGGATATTCTTGTTTATGGGGACGGAAAGCAGACACGCTGTTTTACGTATGTAAGTGATGCGGTAGAAGCAACAATTTGTGCAATGGATGAGAAAGTAAATGGAGAAATCATTAATATCGGATCCGAAAATGAAAAAAGTATACAGGAAGTAGCACAAGATGTTCAAAGATTCACGAATTCTTCTTCAAAAATCTTGCATGTTCCATTTGAAAAAGTATATCCACATGGCTTTGAGGAGATCCCGAATAGAAAACCGGATGTAACAAAATTAAAAGAAGTATTACAATTCCAACCTAGTGTGTCATGGGAACAAGGATTGGAGAAAACCATTGAGTGGTTTCGTGAGGGATATCATGGCTAAATCACTATCTGTTATTATTCCGGTTCATAATGAAATTGATAGTATTACTGATGTTATTCATTCTGTCCAACTTTTACAACCATTAGAAATTATTGTAGTAGCGAATGGGTGTACAGATGGTACGGATAAAATAGCTGAAAACCTAGGGTGTACAGTTCTTGTATATAAAGAAGCGCTTGGAAATGATGTTGGACGTGCGATTGGTGCGAAATGTGCAAAGGGCGATGTCTTATTATTTTTAGATGGGGATTTTGTGATAAAAACTTCCCAATTACAATTATTTCTCAATCCAATTTTGTATGATCAAGCAGATGTGGTGTTAAATAATTTTGATGCATTATTTTCAAAAAAACAAAGGCCACACTCTATTACTGTATGGCGTCAAATCTTGAATGCAATGTTGGAGAGGGAAGATTTAAAAATTGATTCCATTTTATCGGTTCCTCATGCATTTACAAGAGAGGTAGCACAGAGCATAGGGTATGATGCTTTTGTAAATCCGATTGTAGCCCATGTTCGTTTATTGCAGAACAAATGGAGGATTAGCCGTCATCATCAAATAGATGTAATTACCCCAAATAAGTTTCGGCCAGTTGAGCATGATGCGTACGGAACAAATCTTTCTCATTCAGAACAAAGAATGATAGGTGATCATATAGAGGCAATAGCAGAGTGGATGGAAACACGAGATAAACGTGGTGGGTATTGTGATGGGAAAAGACGAAGAGAGAGCATTTATCATACTTTAGAGTTTGCAAAGTTTTATCAGGGATGGGGAGTACAATCGAAATTATATAAAGGAAAACAGTTATCTATTGTTATTCCTGTACAAAATGAGGAAAGTACGATAGGTAAGGTTATAGAGGAAGTGCGTAAAATTGAGCCATTAGAGATTATTGTTGTTGTCAATGGATCTTCAGATGAGACGGCAAACATTGCTAGAAAAAATGGTGCAAAGACAATTGTGTATGAAGAGGCGCTTGGGAATGATGTAGGTCGTTCGATGGGAGCATATTTTGCTAAGGGCGATATTGTTCTATTTATAGATGGAGATTTTATTATCCCGGCACGTGATTTATATCCCTTTGCTAAAGCAATTGCAGATGGAAAAGATGTTACATTAAATGATTTAAATCATTATTTAGATTTACGAATTCCACTTCATCTTGTAACAGCATTTAAATATGCAATAAATCTTGCATGTAATCGAAAGGATTTAGGTGTGGGTTCTCTTATTGCTGTTCCGAATGCATTTAGTCGTAAGTGTTTAGAAGGTATTGGATATGATTCTTTATTATCCCCATGTGTAGCACAAATAAAAGTAATTCTCTCTGGTTTTGAGATTTCATGTGTAAGCCGCATAGATGTAGATGGAATGAATCGTATTCGTCCCAATCAACATTTCTCATCAATAGGACATCCTCCAGCTGTATTACGAATCATAGGTGATCATATAGAAGGGATAGATCAATTGGTGGAGGTAAAAGGTATTAGAGGAGGATTTCATGATGGAGGAAGAAACAGAAAGGTACTATAATTTGGGGACATCTTTTTCGGGTAGAAAAATTGTAGGAGAGAGTCTTTTCCATCTTGATGTTGTTATTATTGTAAATTAGGCATTAAAAGTAATGCATATTTATTACGAAAAAAAGTGTACCAAACAGGTACACTTTTTTCTATTCTGTTTTAAAAAAACTATAACAGAATAGGAGGTAAGGATATTACAGTTTAAAACGGGTATGATTCTTTATACTACAGAATAGGATTCGTTTATAAGAGTACCAAAAAAATACAGTTAAGGAAAGACTTAATTTAAAAGAGTTTAAATCGTACTTAACACTGTGTACATAGTAATATGCTCAATGTTTCACAAATGTGTCACAAGTATTCCGTTCGCTTTTTAAAAAAAGTAGTATTCTAAATGTGTAAGCTGTTATATAAAAAATCTTAGTCCTGTACTAATCAAAAAATGGAGGAGATTAGGATGACTGAAGTATTAGAAAATGTAAAAAATGCATGGGAAAACTTTAAAGGTGAAAAGTGGAGAGCAGAGATTGATGTTCGCGACTTCATTTTAAATAACATAAACGTTTATGAAGGTGATGATTCCTTCTTAACTGAAGCAACAGAAGCGACGAAACAACTTTGGGATCAAGTAATGGAGTTAACGAAACAAGAACGTGACAATGGCGGCGTCCTTGACATGGATACAGAAATTGTTTCTACTATTACATCACATGGTCCAGGATATTTAAATAAAGATATTGAAAAAGTAGTTGGTTTCCAAACTGACAAACCATTCAAACGTTCATTACAACCATTCGGTGGTGTTCGTATGGCAGAACTATCTTGTGAAGCTTACGGATATGAAATGGACAAAGAACTAAGCCGTATTTTCAGAGACTATCGTAAAACGCATAACCAAGGTGTATTCGATGCTTATACTCCAGAAATGAGAGCAGCTCGTAAATCAGGCGTTATTACAGGTCTTCCAGATGCATATGGCCGTGGTCGTATTATTGGTGACTATCGCCGTGTTGCATTATACGGTATTGATCGTTTAATCGAAATGAAAAAAGCAGATTTAAACTTAACAAGCAGTGTAATGAGCGAAGAGACAATTCGTTTACGCGAGGAGTTATCTGAGCAAATTCGTGCCCTTCAAGAATTAAAACAAATGGCAGCTTCTCATGGTTTTGATATTTCTAAACCAGCAACAAATACACAAGAAGCATTCCAATGGTTATATTTTGGTTACCTTGCAGCAATTAAAGAGCAAAACGGTGCAGCAATGAGTCTTGGCCGTACATCTACTTTCTTAGATATCTATGTTGAAAGAGATTTAGCAAACGGTACATTAACAGAAGAAGAAGTACAAGAAATTGTTGACCACTTCATTATGAAATTACGTCTTGTGAAATTCGCAAGAACACCTGATTATAATGAATTATTCTCTGGTGATCCAACTTGGGTAACAGAATCTATCGGTGGTATTTCACTTGATGGTCGTCCATTAGTAACGAAAAACTCATTCCGCTTCTTGCATACATTAGACAACTTAGGACCAGCTCCAGAACCAAACTTAACAGTTCTTTGGTCTAAACAATTACCAGAGGGCTTTAAAAACTACTGTGCGAAAATGTCTATCAAAACATCTGCAATTCAATATGAAAATGATGACATTATGCGTCCAGAATATGGTGATGACTACGGTATTGCTTGCTGTGTATCTGCAATGAGAATTGGTAAACAAATGCAATTCTTCGGAGCACGTGCAAACTTAGCGAAAGCATTATTATATGCGATCAACGGTGGTAAAGACGAAAAAACAAAAGCACAAGTTGGACCTGAATATGCACCAATTACTTCTGAAGTATTAGATTATGAAGAAGTTATGCGTAAATTCGATGTGACAATGGAATGGTTAGCAGGGCTTTACTTAAATACTTTAAATGTAATTCATTACATGCATGATAAATACAGCTATGAGCGTATCGAAATGGCACTTCATGATACAGAAGTTCTTCGTACAATGGCAACAGGTATCGCAGGATTATCTGTAGTAGCTGACTCTTTAAGTGCAATTAAATATGCGAAAGTAAAACCAATTCGTGATGAAAATGGTATTGCTGTTGATTTTGAAATCGAAGGCGATTTCCCTAAATACGGTAATAACGATGACCTTGTAGATGAAATGGCAGTAAGCCTTGTAAAAATATTTATGAACAAGCTTCGTAAACATAAAACATATCGTAACTCTGTTCATACAATGTCAATCTTAACAATCACATCTAACGTTGTATACGGTAAGAAAACTGGTAACACACCAGATGGCCGCCGCGCTGGCGAACCATTCGCACCAGGTGCAAACCCAATGCACGGACGTGATACAAAAGGTGCACTAGCATCATTATTATCTGTTGCGAAATTACCATATGAAGATGCACAAGATGGTATTTCTAATACATTCTCAATTATTCCAAAAGCACTTGGTAAAGAAGAAGATGTACAAGTTCGCAACTTAGTATCTATGTTAGATGGATATGCAGTAAAAGAAGGACATCACTTAAATATTAACGTATTTAACCGTGAAACATTAATGGATGCAATGGAACATCCTGAAAAATATCCACAATTAACAATTCGTGTATCTGGTTACGCTGTTAACTTCATTAAATTAACTCGTGAACAACAAATTGATGTAATTAACCGTACAATGCATGAAAGCATGTAAGTAAAAAAGTTTCCCTCTGTTTTTCGTAGGGCGGAGGGGAGCTGTTTTAATAGAGGAGGAAGTAACATGGTAAAAGGAAGAATTCATTCTGTTGAGTCTTGTGGAACTGTTGACGGCCCAGGGATTCGTTATATCATCTTTACGCAAGGGTGTTTACTACGTTGTCAATATTGTCATAATGCGGACACGTGGGAAATTGGTAAAGGGAAAGAAATAACAGTCGAAGAAGTGATGCAGGATGTTACATGTTACATTCCTTTTATGGAAGCTTCCGGCGGTGGTATTACTGTAAGTGGCGGTGAGCCGCTATTACAGTTAGACTTTTTGATTGAACTGTTTAAGAAATGTAAAGAGATCGGCATTCATACGACAATTGATTCTTCGGGTGGTTGCTACTCTGAAGAGCCAGAATTCCAAAGGAAATTAGATATTTTAATGGACTATACAGATTTAGTATTATTAGATTTAAAACATATCGATCCTAAAAAGCACCGTAAATTAACTGGTAAAACGAATGAACACATTATACAATTTGCTCGTTATTTATCTGATAAACAAAAACCAATTTGGGTAAGACACGTATTAGTTCCAGGTGTTACTGATAGTGAAGAAGATTTGCAGAGATTATCTAATTTCATTCAAAGCCTTTCTAACGTAAAGAAAGTAGAAGTCTTACCATATCACAAACTTGGTGTATATAAATGGGAAGCGCTTGGACATAAGTATCCTCTTGAAGGGGTAGAACCTCCAACAGAAAAAAGTGTTCAAAATGCAAAAAATATTTTACAAGCAGTCTAATCCATTTGGATTAGACTTTTTGCTTTCTTTTAATAAAATCTAGAGTATATCTGAAGAAAAGAGTATACTGAAAGTAGAATATCCATATTTTTGTAAAGAAATAAGAGGATAAATTTACATAATTGTAAAGGGAAAACCAAATAGTACCAAGAATTAAGAAGTAGCAGGGCGAGTATCATGAAATATGATCATTTGTAAGTTATTGCGAAAGCACTTATAGGAAAGTATAATATAAAGATATGAGCACAGATAGGATTAAGGGGTCAATCTTATATGCTTTGCATATCCACGACAGGTACATAGCTAACATGAAAGTGTTGGAATCCAAACATGTAATTTTTTTTAGGAAAATGTTTTTCCTATTGTCGTATATGCAATATGGGAAAGCGAAAAAGCTAGGAGTGGATTTGTTTGATAAAAAACCCCAAGGTTTTAATATTAACTGCACATTACGGTAATGGTCATGTGCAAGTAGCAAAAACATTAGCACAAACATTTCGTCAAAAAGGAATTGAAGATGTGATTGTGTGTGATCTATTCGGAGAGTCACATCCGGTCATAACAGATATTACAAAATATTTATACTTAAAAAGCTATACAATAGGAAAAGAGCTATATCGCTTATTTTATTATGGTGTAGAAAAGATTTATGATAAGAAGATTGCATCGTGGTATGCAAATTTTGGAAGAAAACGTTTAAAAGTATTATTACATGCAGAAAAACCAGACATCGTTATTAATACATTTCCAATTATTGCAGTGCCAGAATTGAAAAAACAAACAGGTTTTTCAATTCCTGTTTATAATGTGTTAACGGATTTTTGTTTACACAAAATATGGATTCATCGTGAAGTAGATCGTTATTTTGTAGCGACAGATCAGGTGAAAAAAGTAATGGTTGAAATTGGTGTACCTTCAGAGCAAATCGTAGAAACTGGGATTCCAATTCGTAAAAACTTTGAGTTAACCATTAACCCAGAAATCCTATATAGTAAATATCAGTTATCTCGTGAGAAAAAGATTTTACTTATTGTAGCAGGTGCTCACGGTGTATTAGGAAATGTAAAAGAATTATGTCAATCATTTATGACAGTCCCTAATCTTCAAGTAGCTGTTGTTTGTGGGAAAAATGAAACTTTAAAACAAGAGTTACTAGGAATTAAGGAACAAAATCCTGAGGCATTAAAAGTATTTGGCTATGTAGAGAATATAGATGAGCTATTCCGTATTACCTCTTGTATGATTACAAAACCAGGAGGCATTACGTTAAGTGAAGCAGCAGCTTTACAAGTACCTGTCATTTTATATAAACCAGTACCAGGACAAGAAAATGAAAATGCAATGTATTTTGAAAAAAAAGGAGCTGCACTTGTCATTCGCGAAGATGAGGATGTTTTTGCGAAAACAAAGGCACTATTAGAAGATGATATGAAGCTCCTGCAAATGAAAGAAGCGATGAAAAGTATCTACCATCCAGAACCGGCTTGTCACATTGTAGATACAATTTTAGAAGAAAATCATGTGCAGCCTAATCATATACCAATTAAGTCACCGGCTCTTGCTCAATCTTTTACGTAGAATGAAACCCTCTTTTTATTTTGGAAGGGGGTTTTTGTTTTGTGTGAATTCCGTATAGTAAATAGAGTTAGTAAGAATGTATCCATCCATTGATGGTTAATAAAGTTGTATGTTATCCACAAAAGAAAAAGATTTTAATAGCCGGTAAAGTCTGAATATTAACAATGATATCCACATTATCCACAATTTTCAGAAAAAATATCCACAAATTAAACATCATATATGTGATTACTTTTATCCCGTCTTAACAGGCAGTAAGACCCTACGTCTCAAGATTCAGAGAGAAATAAAAAAGATAGAGGGAGATCAACTGCCCGTAAAGGCCTAATTGGTGAGGGCTAATAATCAGTGGGGGATGAAGAACCCCCACTGATTAAAGTTTCACGTTATAGTAATCCAAAAGAATTACTTAATTTATGCACAATTCCATTAATTCTGTGGATAAAGTTTTCCACAAAAAATACTCCTTATAGTATAAGGAGTAAATCTTTACTTTGTTATCCATAAAGTAAATGGTATGGATTGGTAGGGGAGAGTTGGAGATCTCCTCAATTTTCACTTTATGATTATACACCTTTAGGACGGTACCCAGCTGCACGATCTGCTCTTCGAAACTCTCGCTGATAAAGGACCTCTTGTGTACTATTTAATGTATTTCTTGCTTTCTCACGTTTCTTTCTATCCATTACAGATCACCTCGTGTCATAAAGTTATTACCTATCGTTTCCAATGACACAAGGAGATATACATAATAAACAAGTATATTCATTTTATAATTCGTTATATATTACGCTTCTTTTAAATGATGTGTATCTTGAAATGCAGTATCACGCATTGTAGTAAGTGTATATTGATCTTTAACAATTTCATATAAATTATACACTTCTTCATTTGCATTAATTTGATCATAAATAGCTTTTCTAGTTTCATTCGCTAGGTTTATATATGGTAGTTTTTCAGCTGCTTTAATCGAACGAATATTCACCTTACGAATGCGCATAAAAATTGTTTCAACATCCAATTCATAGAACAGCTCGCTGAAAAACGCATCTTTTGCTAATTTATTATAACCCTGTCCGTGATAAGGTTTCCCAAGCCATGTGCCAAGAAAACCAGCTTTTTCTTGCACATCAAATAAAGTAATCGTGCCAATAGGGTTTCCCCATTCATCTAAAATTGTGCGTGAAATTAATTCACCACGCTCTTCAGCTTCTATTGTTTGCTTTGTTAAAAATAAAAATTCTTCGTATGAATAAGCTTTTTGACGCACAAAAGGGAAGACAGCAGGATCCACCATCAAATCGTATAGAACGTGGCTGTCGTGTAAGTCGCGTTTTTTTAACATACTAACTCCTCCTCACATGAGGGTAGCATGACGAAAAAACACCCCACCCTCGAAATTTTTATATCAAACTTTAAAAAATTTCGGGGTGGGAATCGAACCCACTAGAACCAGTCTATAACGCTGGTGGCGCACCATTTGCCTTCCCCATTCATCAATTTGAAATGAATATCACGACACAAATTGATTATGGTTTCATTCAGTTTATAATCGTATAATACTTTATCTAGTCAAAAAAATAAACTAGTTTTTTTTATTTTTTCTATAAATTATTTTTCCATCAATCATAGTTAATACGGGCTTGGCTAAATAATGAAATGGATGATGTGTCCATAACACAAGATCAGCATCTTTTCCAGTTTCGATACTTCCAATTCTTTCCTCTAAACGTAGGTTTCGAGCAGGGAGGATTGTAATGCCTTCTAATGCAATTTTTTCATCTAACCCTTCCCTGACAGCGATGGCTGCACAAACATTTAAATATTGAATGGGAGTATAGGGATGGTCTGTTGTAATGGAAACTTCTATCCCATATTTTGATAAAGTATGGTACGTATCCCATGATTTATTTTTTAGTTCAATTTTTGAGCGGCGTGTTAATGTCGGACCAACAGAGATTTTTAAGTTTTGGTTGGCAAGCTCATTTACAATGAAGTGTCCTTCCGTACAATGTTCAATGCGTAAATCAAGATTGAATTCTTTTGCAAAGCGAAGAGCGGAAAGAATGTCGTCCGCCCGATGAGCGTGCATACGTACTGGGATTTCTCGGCGCAGTGCTTTTAGAATAGGAAGCATTCGAAAATCGGCTTCGTTTCCATAATGTTGTGCTTCGTAGAAAGATTCTCGAAGCAAGCCCATAATCCCCATACGAGTAATCGATTCTTTTGTGCCATTACTATGAACTCGTTTTGGATTTTCTCCAAATGCAATTTTTAACCCTGCAGGTTCTTGAATGATCATATGATCGATACAGGTTCCGGCAGTTTTAATTACACATGTTGTCCCGCCAATAATATTTTGGCTTCCAGGCATAACGTGGGCAGTTGTAACACCATTTTGAACCGCATCTTGAAAAGCAATATCAAAAGGGTGGATGCCATCTAAAGAACGGATATGTGGTGTTAATACTTCGGATGTTTCATTAGCATCATTTCCAGCCCATCCAGTCCCTTCATCGTATAGGCCAAGATGAGTATGCACATCGATAAATCCTGGTAAGAGGTGAAGGGCTCTTGCATCGATAACGGTCATATCTTGAGTTGGTTCAATATGTGGCTTTATCGCAGCGATTTTATTGTGTTTAACCAATACATCTCCTTGAAATTTAGAAGAAGTAATGGGATATACAATGGCTTGCTTAAATAGGGTTTTCATAGATACCTCTTTTCCATTGGCTAATAACCTTTAAATAATTAGTAAATAGAACAATTTTAATGGACGTATTTTAGAAGTACTACAGTGTATGCGATAGTATATTTTGTAATGCATGGTTTAATGTAGGAAAAGAATACTGATATCCATACTGTATTGCTTTGTTAGGCAATACATGTTGTCCTTGCAAAACAAGCATACTCATTTCTCCAAGTAAAGCGTGTAGTGCAAATGCTGGGACGGGAAGCCAGTGTGGGCGATGCATGACAATTGAAAGTGCCTTTCCAAACTCTTTCATTGTTGTAGGATTTGGAGACGTAATATTAAGAGGTCCTTCTATTTCTTTTGTATTTATTGCAAAATCAATCATGCGGATGGCATCATCTAGATGAATCCAAGATAGCCATTGATCGCCCGAGCCGATTGTTCCACCAATAAATAATTGATAGGGAAGCAACATTTTTGGAAGGGCACCACCATCTTTTCCTAAAACAATTCCAAAGCGTGTATAGACGGTTCGAATCCCGAGAGAGGTTGCGTGAGCGGCTGCTTCTTCCCATAATTTTACTGTGGCTGCTAAAAAATCACTGCCATTTTCTTTGTTCTGTTCTGTGAAAATTTTTGTTTCAGAAGTCCCGTAATAACCAATTGCGCTAGCGTTAATAAAAGTATGGGGTTTCTTCTGTAATGTTTGTAATTGTTTAATGAGACTATTTGTTGTATGAAGACGACTCGCTATAATGCTTTCTTTCTGCTTTTTTGTCCATCGACCGTTATTAATGGATTCTCCAGCTAGATTCACAAGCACATCAATAGAAGAAAGAGGGAATTTATGTGAATGTGCATTCCATTGGATGTATTGAATGTTAGAATTGAGAGGATTCTCTCTTTTTTTTCGGGTAAGAATGTAAATTGTGTATCCTTCTTTTAGGCTTAAAAAATTAGCTAATGCTTTACCGATAAAACCAGTTCCCCCAGAAATTGCGATTTTCAACTGAACTTCCTCCTCATTATATATATTCATGAAAAGCAAAATTGTTCCACAACTATGTTAAAATAGTAGCGAGGTGAAGAATATGGCTGTCATTACAAAAATAGAAGTACAAAAACGAATGAAAGAACGATTTAATATTTATATTGATAAAGGTCAAGGTGAAGAATACGGATTTAGTGTGAATCAAGTCACCTTAATCAAGCATGGTTTGCAAAAGGGGTTAGAAATTGATGAAGTAGAGTTAGCAAATATTTTGTACAATGAAGAAGTGCAAAAAGCATATTTACAAGCAATTTCTTATTTATCCTATCAAATGCGGACGAAACAGGAAGTAGAAGAATACTTACGAAAAAAAGAAATTGGACAAGCCATCATCTCTGAAGTTATTTCGAAGTTATTACATGATCGCTATATTAACGATAAAGAGTATGCCATTTCATATGTACGAACTCATAGCAATGTGAATCAAAAAGGACCGACTACTATTAGACGGGAACTTCTTGGTAAAGGTATTCAAGATATAATTATTACTCATAGTTTACAAGAATATCCGAAAGAGAAGCAAATTGAAAATGCCTTTGAGCTTGTAGAGAAAAAGAAAAAATCCTATCAAAAGCATTCTTTTTTACAAATGAAACTGAAGCTAGAAGAAATGTTAGTCCGTAAAGGATATAATCGTGATGTGATTCAAATTTGTCTAGAAGAATTAAAAGAGGAAAAGGATAGCGCACAGCAACAAGAGGCGTTGTTATATCATGGGAATAAGTATCATGAGAAGCATAAAAAACATGATGGATGGACATATGAAAATAAGATGAAACAAGCATTATATCGAAAAGGTTTTTCCATTGATGAGATAGACACATTTTTACAAATGAAACGTGAAGAGGGATGAGAGAATATGATGAATGTGCCAAAACGCTATAGTGAAATGACAAAACATGAGCTAAGAGAGGAAATTGGCATTTTAAAAGAAAAGGCTGTGAAGGCAGAACAACTGGGTATAGTAAATGAGTTTGATGTATTAATGAGAAAAATAGCAATGGCTCGTGCTTACATGCTAGATATAAACGCATTTCAGATTGGCGAAACGTATGAACTGATAGAGGAACCGGGGGTATTATTTACGATTACGTATTTCAATGGAGTATTTGCTTGGGGGCGTAAACAAAATGACACAGAGGAGATTGGTATTCCTATTTCGCTATTACAAGAGAGATAAAAAACCAGAGAGCCTTGGCTGCTCTGGTTTTCATTTTTGGTAGTTGTTAAAGGAGATAGGCATTTAAATTTGGCGTTTTCTCATTTCATTCGCTAAAATAATGAGAGACTGGGTTTGTTGCGTTTGTCCGTTTACTTGCGCTTTTGCATGTTTCGGACGCGCCCAGGTAGGGTTGAATAATTCAGAACGACGATCTAAATGATTACGGTAGCTCATCTTTATCACCTCATATAGGAAGTTAATTGCAATAACTCTTTAGAAATTACTATTGTTTTTACTCTTCCTGATGATTTGCGGCACGCATACGCTCTTGTGGGTGCGTGTTAATTGTGCCATTAGGCCTTTTCGAAGCAAAACGAGCTTTTGCTTTCGTTGGACCATCGATTTTGCTGTTGTTTTTTGATTCAGACCAAAATTCAGCTTGTCTACCCAAGAAGAACGCCCCCTCATTATTAATGATACTTGTTAAGAAGTATCGTTAATAGAATGTGCAAAATAGAGAAAATTATGCTTGAACATAAAATGAAACTTCTGTTGGCGATGGGAGAAGTTCATGAATGAGTGTATGCTTTTATTTATAATTTTGCTGTGGCAGTGAGGCTGCAGGGGAAAGTAGGAAATTAATTAAAGGAGAAATAAATAATGAATGATAAATATGAAGTATTAACAAAAGAATTACTTGAAAAAAATAGCTTTCTGTCTTATTCTCAGGCACGCGCATGGATTGAGCTATTGTGGGAGGACTTCCAAGTCACGTATGCAAAGTCTGGTCGTTATCAAGGTGAAGAAATGACGGAACAAATTGTAAGAGCATGGATTAATAATCATGGCGAACGTCTTCATGAAATTCGTACTAATAATCCGAAATACAGTCATTTGATTAATCAAGATGATCATTTAAAGCATTAAGAAAAGCGACCGAAGTTGGTCGCTTTTTTTAATGTGGAATCAATTCTAATTTTTTACGAAGTTTTTCTTCACTAAAAATCCAGCCAGTGTAGGAATTAATGATGTTTAAATTTTGATCCAGTTGGACGATTGCAACGAATGGGTAATAGTCTTTACTACGGTACCGTAAATCGATAAAACGCACTTCATAATAGTTGTCGTAATCAAAAATATCCCAGCGATATACAGGTGAAAAAGATAAAAAAGCAGAAATGTTTTCATCTTTTTGTGCAGCCTGCATAATTTTATTATCTGGAAGTGGAATACGATTAAATTTATCATGTACCATAATATGGCCGCGGTGCCAACGCGCGACATAGTATTTGTCTCTTGTAGTAATTGCCAAATGATAATGATAAAAACGATAGGAAGGAGAAATGATGACTTCCTCTACATTTTCAAATCGTTTGTAAACGACACTTTTGATATTTTGTCTCATTACAATCCGACCAATATAGTAGACAAACATTAAAACATATGCAGCTAAAGCAGTATATCCTTTATGTGAGCCGACGAGCATGCAGGCGATAGCGAGTATGTGGATAAAGAAGATTACGGCATCGAATGTATTAATTACACCTAATGCAACCCACTTTTTTGTGAAAGGCCGTAATGCTTGTGTACCATAAGCATTAAAAATATCAACAAACACATGAAGAAAGACGGCAATAAATGACCAAAGTAGTAGATGGATATATGGAGCTTCTGTAAAGAAGGCAAAGGCAATTCCACTTATAAGGAAAGACCAAATAATAACAGCAGGAATGGAATGAGTAATTCCACGATGGTTTCGTATATATTTTGCATTATTACGTAATTTTAAGACGGTATCAATATCAGGAATATTGGAACCGGCAATCGTTGCAAGCATAACAGCTTGTGGTCCGAAATCACTCTGGCTAATGGCCGGATCTAACGTTGCTAAACCACCTAATGTGACGCCCATAACAAGGTGAGTGGCTGTGTCCATGAAAACACACCTCCGTTTTTTATTAATGTAACTCTTTTTATTCGATATCTCAAGGCATTTGCCTTCAATTTCCTATATCATCTTACTTAAATTTTTTCCTAAAATCTTTATAATAGTACGTATATGCAAAAAAATGAGGGGGATCAAGTTTGACACTTGAAATATTAGATGATTTTAACATAGAGAAGTTTCAACATGATTTAATTAGTTGGTTTGAGAAAGAACAGCGTGACTTACCGTGGCGTAAAAATAAAGATCCGTATCGTGTTTGGGTTTCTGAGATTATGCTGCAACAAACAAGAGTAGAAGCTGTAAAACCATATTACGCAAATTTTATGAGAAAGTTCCCGACATTAGAAGCATTGGCATCGGCAGAGGATGAAAAGGTATTAAAAGCATGGGAAGGCCTCGGTTATTATTCTAGAGCTCGCAATTTACATGCAGCAGTTAAGGAAGTAAAGGAAGTATATGGCGGGAAAGTACCAAGTGATGTAAAGAAAATTGAAAAATTAAAAGGCGTTGGTCCATACACAAAAGGTGCGATTTTAAGTATTGCATACGGTATACCAGAGCCAGCTGTAGATGGGAATGTAATGCGCGTTTTATCCCGTATATTATCGGTTTGGGATGATATTGCGAAACCTAAGACACGAAAAGTATTTGAAGAAATTGTACGTGAAATTATTTCAAAGGAAAATCCATCCTATTTTAATCAAGGATTAATGGAGTTAGGTGCGCTCATTTGTATTCCAAAAAATCCAGCTTGTTTACTTTGTCCAGTTCGGGAACACTGTTGTGGTTATGCAGAAGGTGTACAGAAAGAGTTGCCAGTCAAAAGTAAGGCGAAAGCTCCTAAAATGGTACCACTTGTTGCGGGGGTATTGCAAACAGAGGATGGAAATTATGTAATTAACAAAAGACCAAGTACGGGATTACTTGCGAACATGTGGGAATTTCCGAATGTTGAAATCAATGGCGGGATTCGGAATCAAAAACAACAACTCATTGATTACATGAGGGAACAATTTTCCTTATCTATTTCCATTGATGAATATGCAATGAATGTCCAACATACGTTCACACATCGTACATGGGATGTATTTGTATTTTATGGAAAAGTAACAAGTACTATTAAAGAAACAGATACATTAAAAGTTGTATCTAAAGAAGAATTTGAGAAATTACCTTTTTCTAAATCGCATCGTACGATTTATGAAGAATGTGTGGAAAAACTTCAACCTTAATGGTTGAAGTTTTTTCGACATAAACATAACAATTACTTACAAATATTTCATATCCCCTTAACAAATGACAAATACAATGGAAGTTGTAATGAAAAAATTTAAAGGGGGATAGGAAATGCTAAAAAAAGTAATCAGTTCAGCAGTTATAGCGACCTTTTTGCTTCAAACAGTAGCTGGGTCAGGCTATATCACTTTTGCTGAGGAGAAGGAACAAAATCAGCAAGTTCTCATTTCAGAAGTGCATTATACAGATGATCTACGCTATATCGAATTGTATAACTCATCAGAGAAAGTTATGGACATGAGGAATGTTCAACTGAAGGTCAATGGAAAAGTGCTAAAATTTAAAGATGAAAATGAAAAGCAATCCGTACAACCAAAAGAAACGAAGTTAATCTTATTTGGAAATAATACAGTTAATAAGATTAATGAGCGTTATAAGTCAGAAATAAAAGAAGATCAAGTTTTGTTTGCTACTGAGGATTTAAGTGATGAACAAATTAGAATTGAAGTAACGAATGAGACAAATAAAACGGTAGATGTCATTGAGACAAGAAAAGAGAATAAGGATATATCCATTCATTCTTTTTGGAATGAAACAAAGAATGAAATAAAAAATGAAATACCATCGCCAGGAACTTATACTACATTCCAATCGCAGGGAAAAGAACCAGCATCTACAGAATCTCCACAAAAAAAGGCAGTTCAGTCAGATCCAAAACAACTAGAGCCAGTACCACCGAAAGCTGCACCTACAGAACCTAACTCTAAAGAAACGATAGAAAAGCAACCCACACAAAAAGAAAAGCTGTTACAAGAAACAGCGCATGTACCTAAAACGAAAATTAATGCACATGAAGATTTACCGATTGAACTTCAGTTAGCAAGTGTATACGATGCGGCAAAAGTAAATCTAGTATATCGTAGTGCTAACGGTTTGTTAATGAAAAAACTGGAAATGAACAAAGGTGAGAATAATTTGTATTCTACTGTTGTTCCAAATCTAGATGTTTGGTCTGATACGTTTACATATTGGTTTGAGATTGAACAGGATGGGAAAATGATCACATTTCCAGAAAACGAACAATTTAAGAGTACTATTGAACATCAAACTGAAGATTACACCAAAAATGGGACAGTTATGATTACTGAGCTCATGCCAGATACGATAAATGTGAATGGGAAAGATGGATATGAATTTATAGAGATATACAATAATTCAAGTGAAGCAATGCAACTGAAAGACTATAAACTTATTTATAAGTACTCAGAAGCAGGAAGTGAAGATTGGCATTTTACAGAAAATGCGACAATCCCATCAAAAGAAACGAAAGTGTTTTGGATTAAAAATGAAGGAAATGTAGAGTTATCAAAACAAGATTTTATTCAAGCATACGGTGGAAATATAACGGAAGAACAAGTGCTTCAAATTGAATCAGACGGAATGTCTAATAGCGCTGGAAGAACCATTCAATTGGCTGATCAGTATGGAACAGTTTTATCATCTGCAACATATGAGAAATCGGATGTAAAGGTTGGGCAGAGTGTTACTTATACATACAAGCCTGAAAGTGTTGGAATGCAAAAAGTAGGTTTGTTTGAAAAAGGAACACCCGGTGTGCAAATACCATTTCAAGTACCTTTAGAGCCAGTAAAACAAACAGATCAAGTTGGCGTTACGATTGAGCATACGGCATCACCTACTCATACAGAGGCGGAAGATTTAACTATTACTGCAACGATTAAAGGTGGGGAAAATGTAGCTGTTTTGTATACTCAAGATGGCAAATTAACACACAAAAAATTGCAGATGAACAGAGAAGGAAATAGCGATATTTATAAGGTGACAATTCCTCAAAAAGAGCTATGGGGGAACTCATTATTCTATAAAATTGTCGTGCAAGGGAATCAAGAAACAATTGAAAAATCCTATGAAACAAAAGTAGAACATAAAAAAATAGATCCGCAAAGCGCATCGCCATTTTTGATTACCGAAGTGACGCCAGACACGACGAATGTTGGGAAAGCAGATGGATATGAATTTATTGAAGTGTATAACAATAGCGAGCAGGATCTTAATTTTAAGGATTATACAATTCGATATCGTTATCCATCTGAAGGACCAGAGGGGGATCTCATTTGGGGATCCACTCCCGATGATGTTGTAATTCCATCGGGGCGGTCTCTCGTATTTTGGGTTATAAATGGTGAAAATAATGAGAAGAATGTAGCCGATTTTAATAAACAATTTGGAGCGAACTTAGTAGAAAATAAAAATATTGTTAGAGTATATTCAAATGGAATGGCGAATGGAAGTGCCCGTGGCATTGTCGTTGCAACAAAGACGGGGAAAGAAATAGCAGCTGCTTATTACAATGATCAAGCAAACCAAGCTGATGTGAAAGCGAATAAGGGGATTTTATATCGTTATCCTCAAGATGGCTCACAAATTATGCAAAAGATTAGTAGTGCAGAGCATAATGCATCTCCTGGAACTGTATTCGAAGGGCAAGTACCGACTGAGCGAGTTGCTTTGAAGGCAGATGCAATTCCGCCGACAATTTCACATAAACCGGCAGAAGGGATAATTTCTGAATTTCAAGATCATAAATTGAGTTTTTCTGTTCTTGATAACGAACAAGTGAAAAGTGTGAAACTATATTACAAAATGAATTCTAATGCAGAATATAAAGTAGAAAATTTAGTAGAGAATCATGTAGATAAACAATATCATTATACCGTTTACTCACCTGAACTAATTGGAAAAGAGAAAATAACATATTACTTGGAAGCCTCTGATGGCTTAAATGTGGTAAAAAGTGATATGTACTCAGTGCAAATAGATGGTGAGAAAGATAAAGGCCCTCTTCGTCTTAATGTAAAAGATGATGAGGTAGTTGCAAAGCAAGTCTTATTAAAAGGAACTTCATCGTCGGTTGGATCTGAACAACTTTCTCTTTTGGTGGATGGACAGAAAGTAGAGACGAATACATATCGCGCTTTAGAGAAGCCTGCCTATTTTGCTTTCGATGTAAAGCAAACTGATTTGTATTTTAAAAACGCGGTTACGATTGGGAAGGACGTATTGCGTATATTTGACGATACGTATAGTGATTATGTCACATTAACTGTAAAAATTGATCAATCAAAAATTAAATATAATGAACCGTTCAAAATTGATATTCGCTCTGGCACAAAAACGTCTCCATTTGATGATCGAGTTCAAGAGAACAAAGATGATTTTTATTTAAAAAATGTTCGCCTTGTATTAGCAGATGGAACGACTTTATATGATCCGAACTTTGCAAATCCAACTCAGGAGTTATCAGTTGGTGATGGAGATACATCAACACCAGTATTTACGTTTGAATTCAAAGTTCCAGAAGAAAAATTTATTTCGAATGCGTACTTATGGGATACAAAGCAAGTGAAGGACGGGAAACATCGAATTGCAGTGCAAGATGGTGTGAATCAAGAAACTGTTGCGAATGTAAAAGTTGATAATACACCGCCACAGATTTCTACTACAATACAGAATAAGAAATATAAAGGGAAAATTCCAATTGATGTAACAGTTACAGATGATATAGCAGGAATAAAGAGTAAAAAAGTGATTTTAGATGGGAAAGAGATTGAAACTCCATATGAAACGTCCTCTGGGAAATTAGCGGCAGGAAAGCATGAGCTACATATGGAGGCGGAGGATCAAGTGGGAAATCGTCAAGAAAAAACAGTTATGTTTGAAACTTGGGCAGAAAATCCAACCGACCCTACTCCGATTGCACCTAAAGACGGAGAGGAAAATGTGAGTACGAGTCCGACACTTGAAGCAAAAGTAACCGATCCAACAAACGATGCAATGAAAGCAACATTTTATAAGGGATATGCGTATAAGCCGAATGATACGGAACATATGAAAATTACCGAAAATTCGATAGAACAAGAACCACCACAAGCTTTTGCTGTAAATGGGGAGAAAAGTTTCGATCAAGAGAAGTTAAGTAAAGTTAGTAAAAAAGATGGGGAATATTATACAACGGAATCAACAGAGAAATTTCCATATCATCGCTTTGACGTAACTGTTGCAGATGATGTGAAAAATGATGATACGGTAGAAGTAAAATGGTATGGACATTCTCTAGAAGGAAGAAAAGTTACGATGTATGCTTGGAACTACATGACAAATAAGTGGACAGAACTTACATCGAAAATTGCTGGGGATAAGGACTTTGAATTAAAAGGTGCTGTAATAGCGAAAGAATATGTAAAAGATCAAAAAGTAAGTGTAATTGTGCAAGACCAAATCCCAAGTTCGCCAAACAAGTTTGATTACACATTTGTCTGGATGTCGGATACACAGTATTACTCTGAAAGTTATCCCTATATTTACAAAAGTCAGGTTGACTGGATTGCTGCACAAAGAGATCCATTAAATATTAAATATGTATTCCATACGGGAGACCTTGTTGATAAATCATATCAAGAATTTCAATGGCAGCGTGCAGATGAATATATGAAAGTGCTTGAGAATGCGAAAGTACCATATGGTGTGTTGGCTGGAAATCATGATGTAAATCATAAAGACGAAGACTATACAGCATACTGGAAATATTTTGGAGACTGGCGTTTTAAAGATAAGTCATTTTACGGTGAAAGTTATAAGAATAACCGTGGACACTATGATTTGATTTCAGCAAAGGGAAACGACTTTATTATGCTGTATATGGGATGGGGCGTCACAGATGAAGATATTCAATGGATGAAGGAAGTGTTACAGAAATATCCGAATCGAAAAGCGATTTTATCATTCCATGAATATTTACTTGTATCAGGTAATCGTAGTCCAATCGGCGATAAAATTTATAATGAGGTAGTTAAACCAAATAAAAATGTGTTAGCTGTGTTAAGTGGACATTATCATGATAGTGAGACACTAGTTGATGAAATTGATGATAATGGAGACGGCATCGCAGATCGTAAAGTATATCAAATGCTGGCGGATTATCAAGGAGGACCAGAGGGTGGACAAGGATATATGCGACTTTTACAATTTGATACAACTGCGAACAAAATGTATGTCAAAACGTATTCTCCATATTTAAATGAATATAATTTTTATAAACCAGAAGAGTATCCAGGAAAAGATGAATTTGAATTAGACGTTGATTTAAAACCTGCGATAAAACAAGTTGCAACAGACTATGTAGAAGTAAACGTGTACACGAATGAAGTAATTGGTAAAGATGATTTTGTGGCAAATTGGCGCAACGCAAAAGTAAAATGGGAGAACTTAAAGGAAAATACGACGTATCACTGGTATATAAAAGCTGAAGATCGATATGGCGGTCGAGTAACTTCACCCGTTTGGTCTTTTACAACAGGTAAAAAGGGGTGGAGATGGAGCGTGTTCCCGAGTTAGGGAACACGTTTTTTAATCATAAGAAATTTTTGTACCGTGTGTCCAATCCGCCTCGTTTTTTTGAAGACCGCCTCGTGATTCAATTTCTTTTATGATTTCTTTATAAATCGTTTGGCCTTCTACATTTAAATAAGGCATGATTTGTTGCAAGGAATGGTGAAAATAAGCCAATTCATCTTGTTTCCATTCTTCTTTCGAAATCATAGATAGTTCCGTCATATCGCGTCCAACGTACATGTGTACACCTCCATCATATGTAGTTTGAATGAGCCAAGGAAGATATATGCGCCAATAAAAAAATAATTTTACGGATATCTTTTAGAAGGGTTGGTTACATTATTGATTGTGGAGGTGAGAAAGATGAGTAAAAAACAACAAGGTTATAACAAAGCAACTTCTGGTGCTAGTATTCAAAGTACAAATGCTAGCTATGGTACAGAGTTTGCAACTGAGACAAACGTACAAGCAGTAAAGCAACAAAATGCGCAATCAGAAGCAAAAAAAGCACAGGCTTCTAGTGCTGGCGTTCAAAGTGCAAATGCTAGCTACGGTACAGAGTTTGCTACTGATACGGATGTACAAGCAGTAAAACAACAAAACGCAAAATCAGCAGCGAAAAAAGCACAATCTTCTAGCACGAATCAATAACAAAGAAAAACACTTCTCGATTCAAGAGAAGTGTTTTCTTTATTTGCAGTGTAGTGACGAAAGACAAAGTTTTGTTACTAGTGAAGGTCTCATACTATTCAAATCGATTGCTTTGAGAATTTTGTTGAGAGAGGCGACATAACTTCTAATAAGTCAACAAATGTAGTCAAAGGAGAAGGAGTTGGGAAATTAGAAAATAGTTAATAGAGATGTATCCCGTATTAATAGATAGTGAGAATTTATTTGAAACAGGGGGGAAATAATGAATTCATTTGATAAGTTAGTAGGAGAGCAGTTACAGACAATGGATGAGTTATTGAAATTACAAGCGCATTTAGAGAAGTACCAACAGATCGAAACAAATGAGCAGGATACGTATGATAAAAAAGATTTACATTTTATTCGTCAAGAAATACACAAAACGGAAGAAGCTTTGAAGCTTTTGCATGAAAAATTTGAGCGACAAACAAATGAAGTGATTCATTCTTTTGAAGCTGAAAAAATAATTTCTAACTAAAGAAGTGACGTGTTCTAATATTTTAGATGGAGAAGTCCTTTTTAAATTCATGAAAAAGGGCTTTTTGGTACATCCTGATTTGCCAATGAAGAGCAATTCATTGGCGCTTACGAAAGTTGGATTGTATCGGTTTAGTTTTAAAATTTTGACAAAAAAGTTATAATAGAAAAAAAGTGAATTCGGCTCAATACGTTTTTAATAGGAACGATACGAGTTAAGACAACTTTAGAAGAGCGTTCACAGTGAAAGAAGGGAGCACGTATGGGATTTCCCAAAGAAGGAGAAAAAGTACAAATACATAGTTATAAACATAATGGCTCCATTCATAGAATGTGGGAAGAGACTACAATTTTAAAAGGTACACAAAGTCTTGTAATTGGTGCAAATGATCGGACTGTAGTAACCGAATCAGATGGTCGGACATGGATTACGCGTGAACCTGCAATCTGTTATTTTCATTCAAATTATTGGTTTAATGTAATCGGTATGTTAAGAGAAGAGGGAGTATACTACTATTGTAATTTAAGTTCTCCATTTGCATATGATTCTGAAGCATTAAAGTATATTGATTATGATTTGGATATTAAGGTGTATCCAGATATGACATATACACTTTTAGATGAAGATGAGTATGAAAAACATAGTCAGATTATGAACTATCCTCCAGTCATTGATACAATTCTAAAGAGAAACGTAGAGTATTTAACGCAGTGGATTCATCAAAGAAAAGGACCTTTTGCGCCAGATTTTGTAGACATGTGGTATGAGCGGTATTTAATGTATAGAGATTAGAACAAACCTGCAGGGATTTTCCCGGCAGGTTTGTCCTATTGAGGGGGGATTACATGCAGGGAATAAAAAGATATTTACAATTTGTAAAACCATATCGGTGGCTTATTACGATTACAATTATTATTGGACTCATTAAGTTTGGTATTCCGCTTATTATGCCGTGGTTATTAAAGTATATTATTGATGATGTCATTCAAGGTGGTGGATCACTCAGTGAAAAAACGTCCCAATTGATAATGGCAATCGGGATTGCCTTTTTCATTTTTGGTGTACTGAGACCACCTGTTGAATATTATCGTCAATACTTTGCGCAACGTATTGGTAATACGGTACTTTATGACTTACGAAAACATATTTTTGGGCATCTGCAAAAGTTGAGTTTACGTTACTATTCAAATACAAAAACAGGTGAAATTATTTCGCGTGTGATCCATGATGTAGAGCAAACGAAGGATTTTGTTATTACAGGGCTTATGAACGTCTGGCTTGATACAGCTACGATTTTTATTGCAATCGTAGTTATGTTTTCTATGAATATAAAATTAACGCTCGTTGCATTGTTAATTTTGCCAATTTATGCAGTTGCGGTGAAATATTTTTTTGGGCGTCTTCGTAAATTGACGAGGGAGCGCTCACAAGCATTGGCAACGATGCAAGGTTACTTACATGAGCGTATTCAAGGGATGCAAGTGACGCGTAGTTTTGCGTTAGAAGAGTATGAAAAGGGACAGTTTGATAAGAAAAATAATGATTTTTTAACTAAAGCATTAACACATACAAGCTGGACAGCGCGAACATTTTCTGCGGTGAATACGTTAACGGATTTGGGACCATTACTTGTTATTGCGTTTGCGGCGTATGAAGTGATTCAAGGTTCCTTAACACTTGGAACGATGGTTGCTTTTATTGGCTATATGGATAGCTTATATAGTCCGTTACGCCGCCTTGTTAACTCTTCTACAACACTCACACAATCATTTGCATCAATGGATCGGGTATTTGAACTTTTAGACGAAAAGTATGATATTGTAAATACGCCAAATGCGCTTGAACAAAAAAAGCTTTTTGGTGAAATTGTATTTGATCAAGTTTCGTTTCGGTATAATACTGATGAAAAAGATGTACTACACCATCTTTCTTTCTCAATTCGTCCTGGAGAAAAAATCGCTCTTGTTGGAGCAAGTGGAGGTGGAAAGTCATCCCTAGCTAGCTTAATTCCAAGATTTTATGATGTTTCTAGTGGTGCAATTTATGTAGATGGTGTGAATGTGAAAGATTATAATGTAAGAAATTTACGTAGTCATATTGGTATTGTCTTACAAGATAATTTGTTATTTAGTGATACGATTCAATCTAATATTTTATATGGAAATCCAAAAGCAACGAAAGAGGAAGTCATTGCGGCTGCAAAAGCAGCACAGATTCACAATTTCATTATGAAATTACCAGACGGCTACGATACAGTTGTTGGAGAGAGAGGAGTAAAATTGTCTGGTGGGCAAAGGCAGCGTGTAGCGATAGCGCGTGTGTTTTTAAAGAATCCTTCTTTACTTATATTAGACGAAGCAACTTCGGCTTTAGACTTAGAGAATGAAAGGTATATTCAAGAGGCGCTTCAAATATTAGCTGCGGATCGTACAACAATTATTATTGCTCATAGGTTAGCTACCATTACACATGTGGATACAATTATATATATCGAAGATGGTGAAATAAAAGAAAAAGGTTCTCATGAACAATTAATGCAAAAACGAGGATTTTATTATAATTTATATCAAATTCAACATATAGAAGAAACAGCCCATTCGAAATAAATGGGCTGTTTCTTTATTCATCATCTTTTTTTTCATCGATTTGTAGTTCATTCTCTGGTTTGTGATACGTATAAAAACTATCTACAAGTAAATCAAGATGCTCAACTTCTTCACTGTAATTGATAATGGAAGAAATAAGAGGGAAGAGATGTAACCATATTTTATACGATTCTTCATCATCCTTATTTTGATAGTCCATAAATATATCAATTAATTCTTGCTTACCAGTTTCTACTTCATCAAGCATTTCAACAGACTGTTGTTTTTTTGCTTTACCGATAAATTTTAACAAAACTTGTTCATGATAGTGTGTTAATGAATCTAATTCATTTTGAATGGATTCCTGAAATGACTCAGGCATATACCTCAATTCATTTTCCGTGCGATGTAATGCTTTTAGTGTACTTAATGCACGGCTGGTTGTTGCTAACATTTGTCTAAATAAAACGAGCTTACGAATTTTTGCAAATTGTACTTTTTTCGTATAGCTTCTTTCTTCTTTGTAAAGCAAGTAGTAATGATTTAATTTAATCATTTTTTCTTTCATACGATCAATATCTGTTTTTAGTGTTGTAAAATCAGAAGCTTGCCTGCTATTCATACGAATCCATTTTACAATTTCTTCTGTATCATCAACGATGCGATGATATAGTTTTGTTTCGTATTTTGGTGGCATAAAGATTAAGTTTACAAGTGAAGCTGCAATAATCCCGACCATAATAGTTGCAAAGCGAAGCAAGGCGAAATCAAAGAAGTTTGCTCCTTGATATTCCATAATAGCAATAACCGTTACTAAAGCAATGGATATTGTATTTTCTAAACGTAATTGTAGTGTAATCGCAATAACTAATATACAAGTTAATCCAATGATAAAAGGATTGTGTCCAAAAGCAAATGCAAATCCGATAGCGAATACTGCACCAATTACGTTTGCTTGAATTTGTTCCAGTGCTGTCAAATACGAACGGTATACAGATGGTTGGACAGCAAAAATTGCTGAAATTCCCGCGAATACGGGACTCGGTAGTTGGAGCAAAGTACAAGCAAATAAAGCTAATGTAATGGCAATACCCGTTTTTAAAATGCGAGCACCAAGTTTCATACCCTACTTAATATCCTTTCTCTCTTGTCATAATGAATGTACAACATGATACTATACATTCATTACAATATGTTAGCAAGTGATATTTTAGTGATATTTTAGTCATATTCAAAAATCTGAGTAAAAATAGCCTTCGCATTTCTTCGTTGCTTCGCTAGTAGGGTAAGTTATGTATCCTTCCTTTTGAATCTGCACTTTAGTGAAAAAAGCCCGCTGAAATTTAGCAGGCTTTTAAATGATTATAGATTACTACGGAATACTCACCTCATCGGTTTTAAACGAATGTAATTGAAATTGTATCATTCAGTTGAAATAGATGGATCTGCTTGTTCTTTTTTCGGAATGATTTCATAAAAGTGAAGCTGAATGTTATCTAATAACGGTGTTAAGAGAGCAACTTCTTCATATTGTTCATGCTCATTTAATACGCGAATGTAGTCTAATAATAATTCTGTAATGTCTGTTTCTCCATTTTTGCTAAGTGGACGTAATGTTACGTTTGCTCCTTTTGCGATTCTTCTTCGCAAAGCAGATTCTGTTAAACCGAGTTTAGGCTGATGGCGTAAATAAACGACACCACCGGTCATGCCTGCACAAATCCATGGACCAGGATCGCCAAGAACGAGAGCGCGACCATTTGTCATATATTCAAAAGCGAAGCCTTTAATATTTGCATGAACGCCAAGATTCCCATGTTCTTTTTCTCGAATTGGTTTTGTGATTCTCCCACCGATAATCATATCCGCTCCAGATAAGCGGATGCCAGCACGTGCATCGGCGTTACCTTGCACATATAAAGTTCCTTTTTGTGCACCGTATCCAAATCCTTTTCCGACAGAACCGTTATAATATGCTCCATCTTTTCCTTTTGCTTTTGTAATATAAATGCCGCCACCGAATGATGTTTTTCCGATGCCATCTTGCGCCCCGCCATTTACATGGATAAATAAGTTTTCACTATTGTAGGCACCTAACCCGTTTCCAGGAACAGAGCCATTTGTATATTTTAATGTAATTGGTTCAAGCGTATGATTGTCATATAATTTACTGCGAACGCGGTAGCATGATTCCAGACCACCCATTACGCGTTGATCTACCCCAACACCAACTAGCTCTTTTGATTGGAAAGAGTCAGTTGTTACATAATCTTGTTGCTGTACTCTGTCTGTTATCGTGTGAGATGTACTTTCCAATGTTTGTAATAAATGTTGTAAGTCTAATAGTTCTATTCCTCGCGTTTGTTCTAGTAAATCAGAACGACCAACAATTTCTTGTAAGTTCGTATAGCCGAGCTCACTTGTTAAACGTTTAAGTTCTGTTCCGAAAGTAGTAAATAGGTGTAATAAACCTTCTACAGCTTTTTCCAATTGACGTGGAACAAAACGGCGTAGTCCATGTTCTTTTGCTTGTGCTTCTGATTCAATTTGTGTTGCAATACCAACATGACAAGTATCTAAGTGACAGCCCCGGCACGTTGTACAGCCAATTGCAATCATGGATAAAGTACCGAAGCCAATACGGTTTGCACCAAGAAGCATAACTTTTAGTGCATCGTTTACACTCCGAATACCACCATCTGCCCAAATTTCTACGTTCTGTCTCATATTTGCTTCTAATAGAGCGTTATGAGCAGCTTTTACTCCAATTTCAACTGGAAGGCCTACATGCTGAAGGGCATGAATACGTGCAGCGCCCGTGCCGCCATCAAATCCGCTAATATTAATAAAATCAGCACCAGCCTTTGCGATTCCTACAGCGATTGTTCCAATGTTAGGGACAACTGGAACTTTGACAGCGACTTTTGCAAGTTGATTGGCTGTCTTAATTTCCGTAATAATTTGCGCCAAGTCTTCAATTGAGTAAATATCATGATTATTGGACGGAGAAATTAAGTCTGAACCAATTGTTGCGTTACGTGCTTCTGCAATTTTGGAAGTTACTTTTGAACCCGGCAAATGTCCACCTTCACCAGGTTTTGCTCCTTGCCCAATCTTAATCTCAATTAAATTTGATGAGTTTAACAGTTCGGCATTCACACCAAAACGTCCTGACGCAATTTGTTGACCACGTGTATGTGGATATTTACCAATCATATCTTTAATTTCGCCGCCTTCACCGTTTAAACTAATCATATTGAGACGGTCTGCTGCTTCTGCATAGGCGCGGAATGCAATTTCATTTTGAGAGCCAAATGACATGGAACTAATAATAAATGGTAAGTCATGATTTTTTACGCTAATTGAAACGTGCTCAGTTGACACTGGTTGCTCTGCTGCTTTCATTTGGATAAGATGGCGAATTGCAATTGGGTTCTTATCTTCTACTTCCGCTAATTTCTCACGATAATTATCGTAAGCATTCCCTTTTGCGACATCACCAATTGCTTTCCAAATGCGAGGGAATACATGAAATGTTTTTCGCATTCTAACTTTTGGATTGTTATAATCAAGTGCCCGGACTTTCGCATCTTCTGCTAAAGATTCAAGTGAAAACGCTACAGTACGTGATCCTAAAAAGTTTGTAATCTGCAGTATGTTTGCAATTTCTTCGTGTAAACCAATTGAAGAGAAGAGACGGCCATAACCGCGCAGTTCATGAATGCCGATAGTTGAAATCACTTTTTCAAGTCCTTTGTTTAGCGCTTTATATAAATTAGAAATTGGTATCGTTGTCCCATCGTTTACGGTTGCAAACATTAAATATGGATTAATAACATCAGCACCTAATCCATATAGTGTAACAATGTCATGTAAAGAACGAAGAGCACCGGATCTTACAACAATGGAGCATTTGCGTCGTAATTTATGTTCAGTAAGTTCTTGGTGTACTTTAGCTGTAACTAAATGTGGATCAATCCATAATTGTTCATTTTGATGAGCTTTTGCATCATCAAGTAATAGTAGTGAAGCTCCTTTTTTGATAGCAGCTGTAGCTTCGGCGCTAATTCGATTTAATGCATCATGTAAAGTTTCCGATGCTGGAAAGGTAACGGATAACTTGTAGACTGTGCTATGAGTTGCAAATAGATGTATCAGTTGTTCATATGAGGTGATTTCTAAATCTTCTGATACAGATTGCGCTAAAGCGCCTTCTATTATAATTGGTGACAAAAGTTCAGTAACAAAGGTTTGTTGTCCACCGCTAAATAAGCTAGGCCGCTTCCCCAGTACTGTACGTGTAGAGAAGTGTTCAACCTCCCTGTCACGGTCGATCGCTGGGTTTGTAACAACAGCAACACTCTCTTTTATAAAATCAGCGATGTTTCGTCTGTCTGGATCAAGTGCAGCTAGAGGGGCATCATGTCCGAGTGAACGAATTGGTTCAACGCCTTTTGTTGCCATTTGCTCAAGAAGTTGGATATGTTCACGATCCCATCCGAAAGCTACATATTGCTCTGTTTCAACTTGAGAAAGGTTAGATAACCCTTCAATTTTTTCCACAGCTGGAGTAGATAAGTTGAAATGATAATCTGAAAAATGAATGTGTTGTTTCATTCGTTTATATACTTCTTCTTGATATGTTTCATATTCGTAGAGAACAAGGTCACCTTGGGGGTTCCACTTTAAACCTACTTTTTCTCCAGGGGCAAGTGACTTTGGTTCTGCTACGTATTCAGATGGTGATACAACACCTGGTTCGGAAGAAAAGACATAGGAACTTTCTGTTTCAACTTTCCAAACAGGTCTTAAACCAAGTGAATCTACACTAAAAACGGCTTCATCTTTATAACGTGAAATAATGCCGGCTGGTCCTTGAGCGAAATGTCCCCATGCTTCACGAATATACGTATATAAATCTTGCATATGTGGCTCGTATAATTTAATCTCATTAATAATTGGTGGAAATAATATATCCATTGCTTCAAATAGACTGTAGTTGTAGCGAACGAGAAGAGTTTCTAAGGTGCGGTTTAAATCTTGAGAATCACTGCCTCCAGCAGTAAGTGGTACATCAATCATTTCGGCTTGATCACGTAACTTGGAAATTGTATTAATTTCACCATTATGCCCAAGGATGCTAAATGGTTGTACGCGAAAAAAATTAGATAATGTATTTGTAGAATAGCGATTATGTCCAAGGGTCATCGTTGATGCAATAAGTGGATGTTGCAAATCGTCATAATAGGCAACAAGTGTATCGCCAGCACCAAGAACTTTATACACAACATGGTCGTGACTTAACGATGCAACATGAATTGCTGTATTTTTCTCTATATCGATCGTTAAAGCGAATAGTACTTGATTGATGTTTTCAGTTGGTGTTTCTGAAAGAATGGCAATTTGCCAAAATAAAGGCTCTTCTTGTTTACCAAGAGGACCAAGGGCATCAGAGTTTATCACATCATCACTTTCGAAAATAACAGTGAGATTTTTCTTGTTTAATTTATTATGAATACTGTTTTTTAAGAGTGTAGGATCTTCTTTTTTGTTTAGAAAAAAATGTCCAACGATAAAGTGGGGATGATCCACAATCGCTGGATTATATCCGCTATTTTTTAATTTTTCTTTCCAAAGGGCTTTCGGTAAGTCGATATGAACCCCAATACCATCGCCTTCACCATTAATAAAGCCAGCGCGATGATTCATTTTTACAAGTGATTGTATACACAGATCGATGTTTTCTTTTGTTGGCACATTATGTTTTTCCATAACGGAAACGATTCCACACGCATCGTGTTCTGCATTTACGTAATCTCGAAATAAAGACGGTGACCATTTATTTGTATTGTTAGGCATCCGTCAATCCCCCCTCTGTTGTGAAGTTGTGAATAATCTGATTTTTAAAAGGCATATATTGCCTTATAGACAACAAATGAATATAAAATTCGAAATAAAACAGATAATTATGAATAATTATACTATTGATGTGCGATTTATGAAATAGAAAAAAGAAAAAAATAGAGGGCATCCTCTATTTTTTCTTTTGAATGTGTATTTTTTATGCGTTTGCTAAGGCAGCAAATGCCTTGCCGACAGCTTCGACTGTATATTCGATATCTTCTTTTGTATGTTCTGTTGTTAAGAACCATGCTTCATATTTAGATGGAGCTAAGTTAATTCCTTCATTAAGCATAAGTTTGAAGAATTTGCCGAACATTTCTCCATCCGTATTTTGAGCAGCGTCATAGTCTTCAATTGTATCTGTTGTGAAGTAAACAGTTAATGCGCCTTTTAGACGGTTTACTGTAATATCGATATTATGTTTTGTAGCTTGTTCTAAAATACCTTTTTCAAGCATTGCTCCAAGCTCATCTAGTTTTTCGTATACACCTTCTTGTTTTAGTACTTCTAGGCATGCGATACCAGCCGCCATAGAAGCTGGATTTCCAGCCATTGTACCAGCTTGGTAAGCAGGACCGAGCGGTGCAACTTGTTCCATAATTTCCTTCTTACCACCATATGCGCCAATTGGAAGACCGCCGCCGATTACTTTACCAAGTGCTGTTAAATCCGGTGTTACGCCAAGTAAATCTTGGGCACCGCCGTACATAAAGCGGAAAGCTGTGATTACTTCATCATAAATAACAAGTGCGCCAGCTTCGTGGACAAGCTCATTTACTTTTTCTAGGAAGCCAGGTTTAGGCTCTACAATTCCGAAATTCCCAACGATTGGTTCTACAAGAATAGCTGCTACTTCATGTCCCCATTTATCTAGTGCCTCTTTTAATGTTTCCACGTTATTAAATGGAACGGTAATAACTTCCTGTGCAATGCTTTGTGGTACACCAGCAGAATCAGGAGTACCAAGAGTAGAAGGGCCAGAACCAGCTGCTACAAGAACTAAGTCTGAATGACCGTGGTAGCAACCAGCAAATTTCATAATTTTTGTACGGCCTGTATAAGCACGAGCTACGCGAATTGTTGTCATAACAGATTCCGTACCAGAGTTTACGAAACGAACTTTATCTAAAGCTGGCATTGCTTCTTTTAACATTTTCGCAAATTTTACTTCTAGAGCTGTTGGTGTTCCGTATAATACACCATTTTCAGCTGCGATCTTGATTGCTTCTGTTACGTGAGGATGAGCGTGACCTGTAATGATCGGACCGTATGCTGCTAAATAATCGATATATTTGTTACCATCTACATCCCAAAAATAAGCACCCTTTCCGCGTTCCATTGCAACAGGTGCCCCACCACCAACTGCTTTAAAAGAACGAGAAGGACTGTTAACACCACCAACGATATGTTCTAACGCTTCTTTATGTAATGCTTCTGATTTTGTGAAATTCACTACAATTCATCTCCTTACAAAAATCTATGTATTATTCTAACATGTTTTTCAAAAAGACGTATTGTTTGTGATAGGAATGGGAGTTGGGTAAACTATTCGTTGTGGTATCGAGGAAGGGGGGCCGATTATGAAATCGGTAATTGAAGTACAAGGATTACGCAAAGAATTTACAGCGTATTCAAGTCGTTCTGGTTTAAAAGGTGCATTTCGCGATTTATTAAATCGTAATTATAAAATCGTACCAGCAGTTAATGATGTTTCCTTTACTGTAAAACAAGGAGAAATGGTTGGTTATATCGGTGAGAATGGCGCGGGTAAATCTACCACTATTAAAATGTTAACTGGAATTTTAACACCGACGTCTGGTCAGATTATAGTAAATGGTATGAACCCACATAAACAGCGAGAAGAATTTGTAAGAACAATTGGTGTTGTATTTGGTCAACGTTCGCAACTTTGGTGGGATATTGCAGTACAAGAATCATTTCGTTTATTAAAGAAAGTGTATGGTGTATCGGACGCGCAATATAATGAACATATGGAGCACGTTATTGAAACGTTGGATATTGGGCCTTTGTTAGATAAGCCAGTAAGAAAGTTATCGCTTGGTCAAAGAATGCGTTGTGAATTAGCAGCGGCATTAATTCATAATCCGCCGCTTTTATTTTTAGACGAGCCAACCATTGGACTAGATGTTCTTGTAAAGTTAAAAATCCGTGAGTTTTTAAAGGAAATGAATGAACGTTATAAAACAACAATTTTATTAACGACGCATGATATTACTGACATTGAAGCTTTATGTGAACGTGTGATTATGCTGGATGAAGGAAGCATTATGTATGATGGATCATTAGAAAAACTTCGTTCGCAGTGGGGAGCAGAAAAAGAGATACATTTTCAATTTACTGCACCTGTTTCATATCAACAATTATCAGCGCTAATGCCTGATGATCATATAGTTTGGTCGCAGGGGAAAGAAGAATATACATGGATTGCGAAAATACCGAATGAAGAAGTTGTAATTTCTATGCTCATTTCCAAAGTGGTCCAAGCTTTTCAAATTAAAGATTTGAAAATTAATGAAGTGTCGACAGAAGAAATTATCCGTAATATTTATGAAGAGGGTATGATTCATGGGTAAGTATATTGAAATGATTCGGATTCGTTTTTTAATGATGCTTGCTTACCGAACGAATTACTATAGTGGAATTTTAATTTATACAATTAATATCGGAGCATATTATTTTTTATGGCAAGCCATCTACAGCGGGAAAGAGAATATTGAAAGCTTATCAATTTCTCAGATGACAACCTATATTGCTATTGCATGGATGGCTCGAGCTTTTTACTTTAATAACATTGACAGAGAAATTGCGATGGAAATTCAAGAGGGACGTGTAGCTGTTGAATTAATTCGTCCATACAATTATTTAGGAATGAAAGTTATGCAAGGTCTTGGAGAGGGAATCTTCCGTTTTGCCTTCTTTTCTATTCCCGGCATGATTATTGTTACACTGTTATTCTCATTGCAAATTACAACAAATTTTCAAACCTGGCTGTGGTTTTTCCTATCGTTAATATTCAGCTTTATTATTAATACGCAAATTAATTTAATGACAGGCATGCTTACTTTTTTCTTATTTAATAATAGTGGTATTATGTATGCAAAACGTGTGGTTATCGATTTATTTTCAGGTTTATTACTACCCATTAGCTTTTATCCTTTATGGGCACAAAAAGCAATGGTATTTTTACCATTTCAAGCAATCAGTTATATTCCGAGTATGATTTTCTCTGAGGGAATACAGGGAAGTAAGTTGTATCAGGCTTTATTATTTCAAATGATTTGGGCAGTTGTACTTATTGTTCCAATTGTGCTGATGTGGAAAACGGCGAGAAAACGCCTAATTGTACAAGGGGGATGATGGGATGCTGTATATAAAACTGTTTTTGCAATATGCAAGCCAATATATAAAAACGAAACTCGAGTATCGTGGTGATTTTATTGTTGGATTATTATCTGATTTACTATTACAAGCTGTTAATTTAATTTTTATTCTTGTTGTTTTCGGACATACACAAGCGTTAAAAGGATGGAACCGAGAAGAAGTTATCTTTATTTATGGCTTTTTCTTAGTACCGTTTGCTATCTTTTCTGCTTTCTTTAATATATGGGATTTTAATGATCGTTACATTATTAAGGGAGAAATGGATCGTGTTTTAACAAGACCGATTCATAGTTTATTCCAAATTATATTAGAGCGAATGGAACTGGAGTCTTTAATTGGTGCAGTTACTGGGATCATTGTAATGGGATATGCGGCAGTAGAGCTGCATTTATCCTTTTATTGGTATGATTACTTTTTGTTCTTGTTCATGGTAACAGGAGGTGCTCTTGTGTATGGTGGGATATTTGTAACGCTTGCAAGTATTGGCTTTTGGTCAGATGCGAAAAGCTCTATTATGCCGCTTATGTATAACATTGGGAATTATGGGCGATATCCTGTAAATATTTATAATCGTGTGATTCGATTTGTGTTAACGTTTGTATTGCCATTTGCATTTGTGGGTGTGTATCCAGCGGCGTATTTTCTTAGAAAGACAGAATGGAACAGTTATGCGTTTGCGACACCATTTGTTGGTGTGATTTGTTTTGCGATTGCAATCACACTTTGGAATCAAGGTGTGAAAAGATACCGCGGTGCCGGGAACTAAATAGAGGATTATCGGTTTCCATGGGATAAATTATGTATTGTCCTCATACATATAAGATGAGGTGGAGGACATGTTATGGGGACTTATTTTATTCATTGCAGCAATGGCTGTGTTAAGAAGTATTCAAATATTATGGAGCTCATACCCAGATTCGAAGCGTTTCTTTTCTTTGTATAATCTGACTGTATTATTTCTAATTTATACAACAGTACTTATCGCATTTGGATTAAGTTATGTTGTATTAGAGGAAAGTGGATTTTCCGTCTTAAGAGAAGACGGGAAAAGTTTAAATGTTCATTCTTTCCAGCTGGTAGAAGTATGCTTATATTTTAGTGCGGTTACTTTATTATCAGTTGGATATGGTGATGTAACCCCTATTGGAATTGGGCGCTGGATTGCAATTGTTGAAGCGCTGATTGGATATACTTTGCCGTTTGCATTCGTAGTTCGAACCGTGATCGACAATGAAAAATAAAATAACATTTGTTATAGTAGAAGGAAAAGACAAGGAGTGATAAAGATGGTCGCAGTAGGAGAAATGGCACCGGATTTTACACTAGAAGGAAGTAATGGAGAACAGATTAAACTATCTGATTTTCACGGCAAAAATGTAGTATTATATTTTTATCCGAAAGATATGACACCAGGATGTACAACAGAGGCATGCGATTTCCGTGACGCATACGGGTTGTTTCAAGAAAAAGATACAATTATACTGGGGGTAAGTCCAGACCCAGCAAATAGACATTTGAAATTTATTGAAAAACATGATTTGCCATTCTTACTTTTAGTGGATGAAGATCATAAAGTGGCAGAGTTATATGCTGTATGGAAGCTGAAAAAGAATTTTGGAAAAGAGTACATGGGAATCGAAAGATCTACGTTTCTTATCAATAAAAATGGTGAACTTGTAAAAGAGTGGCGCAAAGTAAAGGTGAAAGGGCATATTGAGGACATCCTTTCTTATTTAAATTAAGGTTTTGTATAAGAAGGAACTGAAAAAATTATTATGGTGTAAGTGCTGTGAGGCATGTGTCTATACACTTTTGCTAATGCCTCATACATTAAAAGAGTAGGGCATACCTCCTCAGAAGATAGTATTCCAAGTGCGATTATTTCGCACTTTTTTCTATGTGAATGTATAAAGGATGGACAAACATACATAAAAATAAGGTTAGGTGAAAAATAAACCACATAGTTACAGTTGAAATATTGACGATTGACAAGAAAAGGAGTACACTCTTTATAAGAATTATAAAATAATAATCCGTATAGAATCGGGGTGCATGACGGTGGTCAAAGAAGAATTAAAAGAAGCGCTAGAAATGCTGAAAAATACGGGTGTACGCATTACTCCACAGCGTCATGCTATTTTAGAGTACCTTGTGGAATCTATGACGCACCCAACAGCGGATGAAATTTATAAAGCGCTAGAAGGTAAGTTTCCGAATATGAGTGTTGCAACTGTCTATAATAATTTACGTGTATTTAAAGAGGTAGGGCTTGTAAAGGAACTAACTTATGGAGACGCTTCAAGTAGATTTGATTATGTTACAAGTCAGCATTACCATGTGATTTGTGAAAAGTGTGGTAAGATTGTTGATTTTCCTTATGGAGGTTTGGAAAAACTTGAAGATGAAGCTGCACAAGCAACAGGCTTCGTTATTAATAGTCATCGTCTAGAGATTTATGGCGTATGTCCAGAGTGTCATAAGGCGTAATATATAATGAAAAAAGAGACTGACGGTTACGTCGGCCTCTTTTTTCATTATATGCACCCATTTTATGCCTTGTAGTTCTTTTTATTGTACTTCTCATCAAACTCTTTTCCTTCTAGAGTACGATCAAGCGTTAAGGGTTGATTGCAGTGCATACATGCATCTACTCGTCCGAGCATTTTTGTAGGTTTGTTACAACTTGGGCACATGATTTGCACAGTTTTTGTAGATAACATACCAATCCAAAAGTAAACGACGGTGCTAGCGATAACTGCGAAAAAGCCAACCATCATAAGAATGGTCATAATAATAATATTTTCCCGGAAAAATACACCTAAGTATGCAATGAAGAGTCCAATAAATACTAAACTTAATGCGAAAGTCCGAATTTTATTGATCTTGTTCGAATATTTAATCCCCATTCCCATCACGCTCCTATAGCAATAATATAACATACAATTTTGAATTTTTCGTTTAAAAGAAGTGGCGGTCAGTAAAAAGATGAAAAGGAAAAGAGATAAGCGGGATGTGAAATTTTTTTATAAAAAGTATTGACCGTATATAACCTGCATGATATATTAATAACCGTCGCTGATGCGAAACAGCAGGAAGCGAAAAAGAAATTGAAAAACTTAGTTGACATCGAAATACAAAGATGTTAACATGAGGAAGTCGCAAATGAGCGA
>NZ_NTRO01000160.1:0-251 GCF_002560575.1 Bacillus sp. AFS023182
AATTAACGCAACAAGTCTGCAAGTAAGAAGCCAAGCGAATACAAGCAGTGCAATCCTTGGAAGCTTGAAAAATGGTGAGAAAGTAACAATTCTAGGAAAAGCAAATGGATGGGCGAAGATTAGTTATAAAGGAAGAGAAGGGTACATCTCGTTAGAGTTTGTGAAATTAGAAGGCGGAAAACAAGAAGAGAAACCAGGGAACATTACAAATGGTGCCCAAGAAAATGGAACAATTAACGCAACAAGTCTGC
>NZ_NTRO01000161.1:0-490 GCF_002560575.1 Bacillus sp. AFS023182
GTTTTCCAAGATTCTTCAATAGGAGCAACCGTACACTTTGGATACCAACGTAAAACCTTAGTTCCATCGTTTAATGGAAAAACAACGCCAGTTGCAAATTTAGGATATTCTTTTGCTTTTGCAGTCTCAAAAGAAACACCTTTTTTACGTATTTTAGCAAACATTTTATCTTTTACTTCACGATTTAAACCAGCTAGGTTAAATGCTAACTCAAACGCTGTGTTTTTTTGGATATTAATAATTTTTTTATTTGACGCCCATTTAACAAAGTTTGAAGACGTAGTGGAAATTGTTAAATCAGAAATATTTGTTTGTCCATAAACAGTAGCCTCATAAGTTGGTAATGTACTTGTTGTTTCATCACCTTTCATCATGCATATAAATAGGTCTTCAATACCCACAGTATATTGAATCTCTTTATTTTCAATTGTCATTTATATCATCCTCACATTCTATCAATTATTCTTTGAGCCAAAATGTCTGCTACCTT
>NZ_NTRO01000162.1:0-1281 GCF_002560575.1 Bacillus sp. AFS023182
GTTATGGCACCCCAATTTTGTATTGCCCAAATAACTCCGGCGATCGCCGCTGCTACTCCAGCGATAACAAGTATGACAGTTCCAAGTGTTGTGCCAAGTGCAAGGCATGACACAACAACCGCAGCGATGATAGGTGCTAAAGTTCCAACTGCAGCAACTAATCCAAGGAAAATAAAAGTGAAGTTCTGCACTGGTTGGGGTAATTTTGAAAACCAATCCATCACTGATTTAATCCCTTCAACTAATGGAGGTAAAATAGTTTGTGCCAGCTCAGCAAGTTGCTTTCCGAGCGGTTCAAATGCAGCTTGTGTTTCTCTTAACGCTTTTTGAAATTGCTGACCAAGGGATTCTTCTTGCAACTTCTTCATTTCTTCCATTGCACCTTTGGTTTCGCCTAAACCACCATTTAATTCATTTAGATGCAAAACAGCTTTAGCGCCCATATCTTCCCATTTTGTCAATTTGTTATCGTAAAGGCTTTTTATCCTCTACTTCTTGCACTTCATATTAATGCAAGCTCGGCATATGTTTTCACTTATAAAGTGTTGCGGTCTCGTGGAGGGATTATATTTTTTCACCCTCTATGCTCTGCCCCTGACTATACTTTGTATAGCCTTCGGTTCAAGTTAGGAATCTCACCCTTCTTGCTTAATACCGCAATTTTACTTCGGCACAATTTATCATCTACCGAACAAAGAAACACCAATTTGATTTGCTGCAACTTGGTCATCCATTCCTTTTAAATCATTCAGTACAGCATTGAACACATCAGCTGTTGTAGCTTTTCCATCATTAAAAGCTGCCCATACACCTTGCGTTTCTTGTGATAGCTTACCAAAACCTTCAGCTACACCTTTGGAACCATCTTGTACACGAATACCAAATTCTTTTACTAAATCGTTAATGTAATCTAAGTTATAAGAACCATCACGAGTACCATTTGCTAGAATGTTAAACATTTCTTCTGCCGAAAACCCAGCTTGTTTAAAGAGCGGTGCATATTCTGAAAGGTTGTCAAACAATTCATCAGAATAGTTCAAGCCTTCTTGAGCACCTGCAGCAAGTAAATCAAATGTTTCTTGCGTAGATAAACCAAACTGAGACATTAACTGTCCTGCACCACGAGTGGCTTCATTTAAGTCCACGTCATAGACTTTAGCCAGTGTTAAAACATCCTCCGATGCCATTTGTAGTTCTTCATTTGGAACATCCCTCATGTTTTGAAATACTTTGATAAGTGCCTGGTCAACTTCTTCAAGATTTTCACCAAATCCCTTTTTC
>NZ_NTRO01000163.1:0-1145 GCF_002560575.1 Bacillus sp. AFS023182
CCTAATACTTGCTTCCAAATGGTAGCCAGTGTTTCTTCTTTACCATTCCGGGGTGCAACACATTCACTTTCGATTTTCTTCTCCCCTGGTACAGGCAAGGCCTCACGATCAACTTTACCGTTAGCAGTGAGTGGAATAGCTTCCATCATCACAAATCCTGAAGGAACCATATGGCTTGGTAGTTCCGCCTTGAGATAATCTCTCCACTCACCTACATTCCCATCACCCACGACATATGCCACCAATCGTTTATCACCCGGCTGATCCTCTCGAACAATTACAGCAGCCTCTTTTATGGATACATGCGCGTTTAAAGCAGATTCAATTTCCCCGAGCTCAATTCGGAAACCACGGATTTTCACCTGGTGATCAATCCGCCCAAGATAATCCAGATTTCCATCCGGCAAGTATCTCGCTAAGTCCCCTGTCCGATATAATCGCGCTCCTGGATCGCTACTGAATGGATGTGGAATGAAACGTTCTGCAGTCAATTCAGGTCTGTTTAAATACCCACGTGCGAGTCCTGCTCCACCAATATATAGTTCACCAGATACGCCAATAGGCACAGGCTGTTGACAAGCGTCTAGCACATACACTTCTAAATCTGGAATCCGCTTTCCGATATTACTTCTTGAAGAATGCTGCACATCATCTTGCGTAATTGGATAATACGTAACATGAACGGTAGTTTCTGTAATTCCATACATATTAATTAGCTGCGTGTTCTGCTCTCCATACCTTTGAAACCATGGTAGCAAGCTGGTAGGATCGAGTGCTTCCCCACCAAATATGACATAGCGCAGATGCAAGTTTTTATTCTCATCTTCTTGTTCACACACTTGTATCAATTGTCGAAATGCGGATGGTGTCTGATTCAGAACCGTAACCTCTTCCTCTACTAACAGTTGATAGAAATCCTTGGGCGATCGACTGATCCAGTAAGGAACAACAACCAATTTTCCGCCATAGAGCAATGCTCCCCAAATCTCCCATACTGAGAAGTCAAATGCATAAGAATGGAAAAGCGTCCAAGTATCTTTTTCATCAAACTGATACCAACATTCCGTTGATTTAAATAAACGAATCACATTGTGATGTTCTACCATAACTCCCTTCGGGTTCCCTGTTGATCCCGAAGTATAGAT
>NZ_NTRO01000164.1:0-862 GCF_002560575.1 Bacillus sp. AFS023182
GGTTCTGGTGCAAAGATAAAATAAAAGAGAATATAGCGCATATATTTCTAGTGAAATTGTATTTTATGCTGTTAGTCCGAATAATTGATGGATGAATTCTTTCTGGTTCTGAACAGACTGATCCTGTAAATCAATCTGTTCTTTTTTAATCATATGCATAGCTTCTACTCCTGCAAGAATGAATGTAGCTGTGCTAAAAGACTTGAACCCTAACATAGAACGCACACGTTTCTTAATAAAACGATGATCTTGTTCCACTATATTATTGAGATATTTAACTTGTCTTAGCTTTATGCCTTCAGGCATATGTTTTTCTTCTTTTAACGTTTGAATTGCTACAGGATAGGCAGGGTTCTTATCTACTGTTATCACGCGAGGTTTAGAAACGTACGAAAAAGCCAAGGCTTTCTTGAAAAAGCACTTGGCTGCTTGTTTATCTCTTGATTTACTTAGATAAAAATCAATGGTATTCCCTTCTGAATCCACGGCACGATATAAATACATCCATTGTCCTTTTACTTTAATATAAGTTTCATCGACTCTCCATGAATCGTTTGTTGGTTTTAGATGATTTCGTACTTTCTCTTCTAATTGAGGCCCATATTGATGAACCCAGCGCATAATCGTTGTGTGAGCGATGGATAATCCTCTTTCCTCCATCATTTCCACCAAATCACGGAAACTTAGGTTGTACCGTAGGTACCATCTCACGGTTAATAAAATAATATCCGGTTGATAATGTTTCCACTTAAATAAACTTTGCTTTTCCATACTGATCACGTCCTTTTTAGAGTACTAGTATTAGTATGTCCAAGTTTAGGAGATTACTTGCAAGAGGCTTCGTTTTTTTGCACCAGAACCG
>NZ_NTRO01000165.1:0-368 GCF_002560575.1 Bacillus sp. AFS023182
ATTAATGGGGTTCACTTTAACTTTCAAAATGGAACCATAAAAAAGCACTCTGAGTACATCCAATTAGATATGGAGCAATTTATTGACCAATTACAGTCAGGTGAAACATATGAAATTCCTGAAATCTATATTGGAATGTATCAAAAGCTTCCTGCAAGACTAATTCTGTATAAATTAACTGAAACGCAAATGAAACGTAGACAAAAGGATTTAGCATTTAAAGAACATAAGAAGCAAATCACCTATAAAGAACGTAGCAAGCGGCTTAGTGCAATTAACTTTTACATTACAAATATTCCTCTGGAATATCTACCAAAGGAACAAGTATACGATTTTTACTCCTTACGATGGCAAATTGGCGTGTCCAG
>NZ_NTRO01000166.1:0-739 GCF_002560575.1 Bacillus sp. AFS023182
ATTATTTTAAGTGCAGCTTGTTATGAGCAACTTATGTTATGTCTTGGAAACATTACGTGGTTAAAAGAAGAACACTTTGATATTAGGTAACGACGGAGAGATTTTCGTTCTATTCATCTTAAGATTTGAAAAACCATAATATATCCAAAAAATAATAAATATAGACAGCGAACGAAGGTGCTCATTTAAGTACCTTTTTTATATTGTGTAAAAATAGAAAGGAAGATTGATATGGCAAAATTTATTTATCCAACAGATACAACGAGAGTAACAAGTGGTTTTAGAGGTGACAGACCAGATCATCATGGGGTAGACCTTGCTGAAGCGGGTGATCATCCGATTTATGCAGCGGCTAGCGGGCAAGTTAGTAGTTCGTATCTTTCATCCAGTTATGGTGAATGTATTATGATAGTGCATACTATTGATGGAGTTACATGGGAAACTGTATACGCTCATATGCGTAGTGGTTCTCGAAAGGTTAAACAAGGCGATTATGTTACACAAGGACAAACAATTGGAGTTATGGGAAGTACGGGGCAATCTAGTGGCCAACACTTACATTTTGAATTGCATAAAGGCCGCTGGGATGTTAATAAGAGTAATGCTGTGAATCCGTTGGACTACTTGGGGAAAGGGGACGGTGGCAACAATGGAAATGGTTCTGATCCTACAGATGTAGATACACGTCAAAATGTCACACTTCCAGCAGATTGGCAAACAAAAATGATTGGTACAATCA
>NZ_NTRO01000167.1:0-747 GCF_002560575.1 Bacillus sp. AFS023182
GGATCACCGCTCGCTAATTATGCAGTACTGGAAAAGGAATCAACACGGTGGATTATCGAACAAATTTCAGTACCGTATGATTGGGAGAAAGCTGCAGAGAGTGCAGAGAAGAACGGACGAGAGGATTGGGCGGTGGCATTACGAACTGGTCGCGTGGAAATATAGTGCTGGAAATCTTTATAGTCCATAGGTTCAGAAAGTAAAGTGAGTTTCTAAGTATGGAAAGGAATTTGGGCGACATGGTTGAGAAGAAGTGGATAACAATCATAAGATTAAAACAAACCGAAGATCAGGAGTAGTGTCAGTGTTTTCTAACATAAAGTTTGTGGATGTTGTAGCATAGACTGCTTATCTTTTAAATTTCAAAAGCACCATCTTAGTGATAAGAAACTTTTCCTTATCACTAAGTTAGTGCTTTTTTATGTTTACTTTAAAACTCCCTCTACTAAAAAGAATAGGATTGAAAAAAGTGTGATTACGACTGTGAAAATAAAAATTCTGGAAATTCATCTGAATTTCTAGCATGTTTTTGTATAGAACCAACTGCTTTAAGAAAATAGTAATCTGTGCTTTCAACTTTAGCTGGTTCTAGCTCCACAGATCTTTTTTCTAGTTTATTAAATTGAATTTTTCCTGATTTTTCTTCCTCTTCACAAGGAAAAAAACGATAAACAACTTCCTCTTCATTTTCATATTCTTTAAACAAATCTACACATAATCCCATATTTATTACTTCCTTTCTAAATA
>NZ_NTRO01000168.1:0-8233 GCF_002560575.1 Bacillus sp. AFS023182
TTTTTTTGCACCAGAACCGTGACACTTTCTCCAGCTATTAGAAAGCCAGTTGTATCCTACATAGGAAATAAAGTATCATTACATAAGAATTTAATGATTTTAAAACAATCCAGTACATTTAATTATATAACTCCGCTAGTTTTTATAATAAGGATTAATAAATATTCAATTTAGAAAAATCAGTAGTTTACATAAATATATAAGTGTCCATATTTGTATTGGTTAGGACAGAAACAATATAAAATTCTTCAAAAAGAACATAATTTAATTGAACAGGATGAATGGATTAATAGAAGTATAGGAGAACTACTGAAAATAGCACCATATGTAATTCCACCTACAAGAGAACTAGTGTGTTCTATTGTTGAGGGAAACATAAGAAAGTTTTTTCAAGGGAATCAAAAAGAATTTTGCTTAGTAACAGGCATACATCCCTGCTAATAGGTATTTTTATTTGCTGTTTTGTGGAATTCACGGTCAGCTTATGGGTTAATAATTAACTTACGGCCAACTTATGCTTCCTTTTCCTCGAATAATCAACTAAATCTCCTCAAAAACATGTGATTTCCGGCAAAGTTATGTTTCCTTTAGCGGCACCTTTATGGGCAAAGTCATAAAAATACCCATTTAAATCAAAATTTTATTGCTATACCTGTTATCTTTGAGAAAAATAAAATATTTTAAATAAAAATAAAAGTGACCTTTTTTTGCTTGTATACAGTCTAATCTATGTAGAGAATACAAAAAAGGAAGTGAAAGCATGATAATTGAGCAAGATGTTCTAGCGGCAAAGAGTGGGGATAAAGAAGCTTTTATCCGGCTTATTAAAAGTATAGAACATAGTTTATTTCAAACGGCCAAAACAATTTTGAAGCACGATGAAGATACTGCTGACGCCTTACAAGAAACGATTTTGAAAGCATATCAATCGATAAACAAATTAAAACATGTGGAGTATTTTAAAACATGGATATTTAGAATTTTAATTAATGAATGCAATACGATGATTGCGAAACGTTCTAAAACAGTACCTATGGAGTATATAGAAAAACCTGTTTCTATTTCTCATCATGATCAACAGATTGAGATGCAAGATGCCATTGAGAAATTACCTATGAAACAGCGAATGGTTATTGTCTTGCATTATTTTCAAGATATGACGTTAAAACAAGTTGCAGATACATTGGATCTTTCTGAAAGTGCAGTTAAAAAACGATTACAACAGGCAAAAGTAGAACTTCTACATCAATTTAATGTAAATGAAAAGGAGAAGATGCAGTATGAATCCATTTGAAATCGATAAAACGATTCAAAAAGAAAAAGAGAACATGTATGAAATGTCTTCACATGTACGGCAAAAATTAGACCAAACCTATCAAATGATTCAAGATATGCCTTTGCAGAAAACGAAAAATAGATTTGTATTTTTCCAAAACAAAGGAATTGCGGTAGCTACAGTAAGTACATTACTAGGAATGGGGACATTTTGTTCGGGATTTGTTTCTCCAACTATGGCAGAAGGAATCAAAAAAGTTCCGATTGTAGGTGAAATATTTCAAGCCTTGGAACATGATCTTGGATTGCAACAAGCAAGCAAAAAAGGCTGGATAAACGCTGTTCAAAGTGAAAGTTCTTTTCAAAATCTCAAATTACATGTGAGTGAATCTATATTTGATGGAACACGCGCAGCGATGGTTGTTAATGTTGAAGGGTTGAATATACAAGATGGGCAAGTTGTGATAGGAAATAAAAAGAAGAAGCTCACAAACACAATTGAAAGTATGCAAGTAGAAGTGAATGAAAAACCGTTCATACAAGGTGCTTCTTATGAGATGGCAGGGAAACAACATCCAAATTCATTTATTGTACAGTTAGCAGGTGCTGACGAGAGACAAACAATGAATCCAGAAGAATATACGAAATTACCAAATGAATTTCAAGCAAAGCTAAAAATACAATTTGAAGGTATGGATCATGTATTTGAACTGAATGTACCGGTACAAAAAAACGTTGCAGATGTTATACGAATGAAAACACAGGTACAAAGAGAAAAAGGTGATATGACATTCTCTGTATCCAAGCTTACCGCAACACCTGTTACAACCCATGTAGTCGCTTCTTTTACAGTAAAAGATTTGCATTTTGATACGAAAAAACCAATACGAGTAGCGGCATACGATGAAAATGGTACACAATTAGAACAGTTAAATTCTACTGGAGAACTAAACAAAGATTCTTACACATTAGATATCAACTACATTTCAAATGGTTCAATTCCAAAAAAAATTGTTTTAAAACCGTATATAGATAAAGACGACTCTCGTAAAGCAAATGAAAATGAGTGGATAGAAGGGTTACCAATAGAGATATATGTGGGGAACAAACAGTGGGATAGGGGGTGAAATGAAAATTAACCACGTTTCATTTGCTCATAGTTGCGTTTATCACTGTATTTATCCTATATGTGAGAAATACCTTTATGCTTTTTAGTGTGTAAGGTAAGGGTATTTTCACCCTTATTCATATAGATAGAAAGGAGAAAAATATGTCAATTACGTTTGAAGTTCCATCCTGGCATGTCCTCATACCGGTATTTCTGATTGGTTCTATACTCTTATGTACTTCAAAGAGAAAATTCACATATTCGCAATATGCTTTACTTGTGACTTTTCTCATATATGTCATGAGTATGATTCATTTCACACTCTTTCCTTTAGAGATTAATATTGGTAAATACGCGAATCAAGCACCTTGGTATAGCTCCGTTAACCCAATACCTATTTTCACGTTAGATATCAAAACGTTTTTATTAAATATAATTATGTTTCTTCCATTAGGAGCATACTTGCCATTTCTCAAAAACAAATATCATTCTGTGAAAGACATAGCAAGAATTGGGTTTTTCATGAGTGGTATCATTGAAATCATACAATTATGTTTACGAATTTTTGTAGGAAATGGAAGAAGTATGGATGTCAATGATTTAATTGCGAATACATTAGGATGTATTGTTGGATACCTAGTCATTCAGAAGGTATTTCAAATAAATCGTCTTAGAACATGGTTGCAACATTTTATTGTATATATATAATCAAGTCAGCTAGACTGGTAAAAATTAAAATAATTTTATGGTTATCCTTATAAAGGGGTCACCATACATTACCATCAACTTAAGATTTTGAAATGTACCCAAAACGAAATTTTTTCTCGCTACATTTATTTATGATAATTAAGCTCACTTTTTTCGTTTTGGGGTGGATTTGTTTTCTTAAGTTGATGGATGTGGGGTAGCACCACATCGCTATCAAGCTAACAAGAAAATATCCCCCCTAAAATAAAAAAGGCGTTATTCTTTCTGAGAAATCATAGGAAAGGATAACGCCTTTATATCAATATGACGGTATCCTATATGAAAAATTAACATCGTTCCAAATGTATATATTGTATATATTGTACACATTGTGTATAATGTGTTCATAAGCATTTAAGAGGCAAGGAGTTGAATCATGAAAATCTTACTATCTAATAAGTCTAAGTCGCCTATTTATCAACAAATCATTGATCAGATTATATTACAAATATCAAATGAAACATTGAAAGTAGATGATTCGTTACCTTCTATGCGTTCATTAGCAAGAGACTTGAAGGTAAGTGTTATTACTTCAAAAAGAGCGTACGAAGAACTTGAAAAAGCGGGTTACATCTACTCTATAGTAGGGAAAGGCTCGTTTGTTGCAAAACAAACAAAGAAACAACGTGCGGATGAACCAAGTGATCCAATACGTGAAAAGTTCAGTACAATCGTTCGAGAGAGTAAGGCTAATCATTTATTAAGGGATGAGTTAATACAAATTATTAATCGTATTTATGAGGAGGAATAAATATGGAAAACATTGTAGAAGTGAAAAATGTTTCAAAAACATATAAGGGATTTTCTTTAAAAAATGCATCGTTCAACATCAAAAAGGGGTTTGTAACGGGATTTATTGGTGCAAATGGTGCTGGGAAAAGTACGACAATTAAACTTATTATGGATCTTATTAGCAAGGATAGCGGGGATATCACAGTTTTTGGTAAAAATCATCAAAAGGACCAAGTTTCTATTAAAGAGCGTATAGGATTCGTATACGATGACAATATCTATTATGAAGATATGACAATCCATCAACTGAAAAAATTCATTGCTCCAGCATATAAGAAATGGGATGAGAATCAGTTCCAATCCTACTTAAAGCGCTTTGAGTTACCGACTAACATAAAGATGAAAGAGATGTCTACAGGAATGAAAATGAAGACTTCCCTAGCGTTTGCACTTTCACACCATGCCGAATTTATACTTATGGATGAACCGACATCTGGACTCGATCCTGTATTTCGAAGAGAACTTTTAGACATCCTTTATGATTTAATGGTTGATCAAGATAAAACAATTTTTTTCTCCACACATATTACCACTGACTTAGATCGTATTGCTGATTATATTGTATTTATTCATAATGGTGAGATTGTGTTTGAAAAAGATATACATAGTATTTCTGAAGAATATGCAACTGTAAAAGGGGATAAATCCTTGCTTACGCCTAAAATCAGAGAACAATTAATCGGGATTCGTGAAACAAACGTGGGATTTGAAGCACTCACAAGTAACGCCAGCCATTCACGTACACAATTAGGGAATGATGTATTAATTGAAGAAGCGACATTAGAAGATATTATGTACTATACAAAAAAGGGGAACGTTCAATATGTATAATTTAATATTAAAGGATTTTCGATTGCAAAAATTAATGATCTTACTCTACCTACTTGGTATATGCTTTTTTATAGGGACGTTTGGAAGTTTTGGGTTTATAGTTGTTTTGGTGGCTGGTTCTTATATGATCAATCTACATTATTACGACGAAAAGAATAATAGTCATAAATTTATTAATAGCCTGCCTTATAGTAGAAATAAAATTATTATGTCAAAATATATTGGTACAGTGTTGTTCACGATTCTAGTAGTCCTATTCTCATTATTGATACAAGCAGTAATTCAAGTTGCATCCCCGACTTATGGAGTTGAAATTGAAAATCCACAGACAATTGTGGTTAGTGTTCTTACTGTCATGTTGTTTACGTCTATCTACTTACCATTTTTCTATCGCTTCACCAATAAATATTTGATGGCTGCTGTCAGCATTATTTTCCCTGTATGTGTTGTTTTATGGAGACCAATTGAGGCATATGTAAATATTACTGACCTTGTATATAGCGTTACCACACAATTTACTATTAATCAACTAATTGCACTTGCTTCAATCGTTACCATGCTTATATTTATCGGTTCTTACTTCTTAACGGTGAGAATTTATAAACGTACTGATTTTTAAAAATTATTTTTACTCGAAATATAGAATACCTAACAAATAACTGTTGTACAGTTTTTTTCTTAAACGCTTTGGTGCTACTCAATTACTATTAAACTAATAAAACAAAGCTCTCCCCTCAAATGAAAAAATGCGCTATTCTTTCTATAGAATCATAGGAAAGGATGGCGTATTTTTTCATTTGAGGGTGGCATTTCTTTTTAATTGCTTACACTCCATTAATTCACCAAGACTTTTCTCTTAAATCCATTCTTTTCCGTGTTCGCGGATGAATTGGAGTTCCTCTTGATAATGATCGTAATGTCCTTCGTCGATCATTTTTTGAAACGCCATATCGCCTTCTTTGGCCTTCCTTTGCATGGTTTTACATAATCCTTCTACTCGTAGCAATACCATTTCTAAAAAGCCTTTTTCTATTCCCTCCATGCCATAGGAATCAAAAAACAATTTAACCCTTTGTTTGATTCGCTCAGCATCCTTTAACGAATCATAATAAATGGCTTCGCCTGCTTCCGTATGATAAAGCCTACTTAAAGGAATGCAAGTGTAAAGCGTATAGACGATATCCCAAAGTCTTGGACCAGGAGCAGCCAAATCAAAATCAATCACACCTACTGGTTTTTCGCGATTAAAAATAATGTTATAGATGGCAAAATCATTATGGCACATCACCTCAAATAGCTGCGGAGTGTTATCAATGGGTTGCCAACGTTCTTCCATTGGAAAATCGCTCACCGCATCATGATAGAGACGAAGCATTTTTGCGATATCTTTTAAAGCCTCATCCGACCACATGTATTTTTTTAACGGATAATTGCCAGCTTCTCCTTCAATAAAAGATAAAATCTCTCTCCCTTTTTCATCGATACCCAGAAACTTTGGTACACCTTTTAAACCTTTGTTTTCAAGGTGCTTTAGCAATGTATGAATTTTAACACTATCAGTCTTTAATTCTCGACGAACCGTATCTCCCAAACGATATACACTGGAGACATTCCCTCCTGTTAGTGCTTCTTCTTTTTCGTACTGATTTCTCATTAAAATTCCCCCAATTTAGGGACTCTATGATTGTGTCAATAGAGATGTATTTTTGCCCATAAATAAAAGCAGATATACAAAGGTATCTGCTCGGCAATGGGAATTTAATTGTCCACACCATGTATCCCTTGAATGATTTAAGATAGACAAATAAACGCATCCTTAAGAACCAAGGACCGCCACTGTCTCTATCCAATTAAATAATCATCTCAAGATATTCCACATGTGTAATATAGATTCCCCTTTCTTTACATCTTTAAATTAAATATTACCAAAGATCACTAGAAAAATAAAGAAAATTTAAAATGGTTTTTCAATTATATTATCCCATGCCCATTAACTTAAGAAAAGTACAAAAAAATGAGCCCATTTCTCAAAATAACTAACTATAGAGAAATAAAATTTTCATTTAGGGGGTACTTCAAAGCCTTAACTTGATGGCGATGGGGTCCCACCCACATTTTAACGAAAATATACGCTAAGCAAATTTCGATATAAAATGATTTGAATTTTTACTCTAAGAAAACTTAGTTTCTGTTTTCCCTGTCATTTTAGACGTTATTTTGCATCAAGTTTAATTACCATTTTTAGTTTATAAGTAATATAAAAAGTTATCTTAAAATGATAGTTAATAAGTTAAAGTTAAGTGGTTTATAACCATAGTCATGTTATAACATTAAAGGGACTCATTGTTTTGAATAACATGTTTAACGAAAATTGGTATGCTATTGCCGTTTTTTTGTTTATTCAACTAAAGAACAGTTTAATTAAAGAAAACGGATCTATAATACGGAGGAAATCCAATACATTTATTGAAAATAAAGGAGCTGTTGAAATTGGACACTATTCAATTAATTAAAGATTTCATATTACCTTACTATGCTCAAAAAGATATAATGCACAATGTTGAACATATAAAAAGAATTTTAAATTTATCTCTAGAAATGGCTAAAATATATAAAAATAAAGTAGATGAGGATTTACTTAAATATGGCGCTTATTTTCACGGAGTAATATATGAAGAAGAGATAAGAATAAGTATTGAAGAATTTCTTAAGGGTATTGGGCTTAGTGGAGAAAAAATAAAACGAATTCTAGAAGTAGCAGACGGTTCTCAAAAGGATGGAAAACCAGAAAGCCTAGAGGCTAAAATTCTCCACGATGCACATCTACTTGAGGGTGGAGAGACATTTTTAATTGTTAAATCTTTAATCACTGGATCACTTAGGGGACAATCCTTACTGGAAACGATTGAATATCTGGAAACAAATATACTTAATAAACATCATTGTTACTTACCCGAAAATATTGAAAAATACAAGGAAAAAGAAAAGTTCGCTTTTGACTTTCTATACAAACTCAAAACACATATATAATTTTTAGTTTGTGAAATTTTGTACTTAAATTATGTGAGGGGTTTTATGGAATATTTGGACTCTAAATAAATAGAAATTTTTAATACAATAAAAATTTGCCATGTTTCTTTTGTTGTAAGTCTCAAAAACGATTGGTATTTGAGACAAATAAAATTTATCTTAAAATGTTGTAAAAATAGATTTAAATCCGTCTCAAAACTCATCTCTAAATCAAAGTCTCAATCCGAATTAGTACCAATGAGTTTTGAGAATTCCTTAGCGTATAAAAATGTTAAATCTTGATGAGGAGTAGTTGACGCATTTGAAACATGGTGGATGAACAAAGAAGGATGCTAATTAATTGTCCATATAAATGACATTCTAGTCGTTCTAATTTTACGGAATTACACTGATGAATACGAAAAAATGATTTCCATGTTTTAAAGATAAGTTGTCGGGTAAAAGACTGGC
>NZ_NTRO01000169.1:0-321 GCF_002560575.1 Bacillus sp. AFS023182
AATACGCATTGTTTTTGTGCATTATAAATTACCATATAACTTTTACCCATACTGACATCAAATGCAATAACGTGTTTCATATAGCTCCTCCTCAGGTGGAATTGAAGTCTTCAACTTACACTTATCGATTCTCATTTCTTATACACGATCTCGAAGACCAACATACTAAAAACTGATTCAAATAAGGTAAGTGAAGAAGGTCAGTTTTGTATACGGATTCAGGATCCCAAGACACCCACGACCTTCTCTTCACTTCTACTATATAAAAAATAGTAGTGCGAACCAATGCCTTGGTCTACACTACTAATCTTAGTATGTTTT
>NZ_NTRO01000016.1:0-8994 GCF_002560575.1 Bacillus sp. AFS023182
TGTGAGCAAAGTCCCTTTATATTAAAATTAAGGGACTTTTTTAAATTTTTACATACTTGAGGTTCCATCACATCAACATCAAGTTAATAATCTTGAAGTCCCCAAAAAACGTAAAACTTATTTTATCATACTTGTCTATGAGAGTTAAGCTCACTTTTATAAATCATGTATATATGTATTATTGATAAAGAGGTGAAAAAATGGGAAAGAAGAGAATACTATTTTTATTTTTAGGTTTTTTGATTCTTTTTGTTGTATTTTTGTATTCAAAAGGATACAGCGACAAATACATACAATGGGGTGATACGGTAGAATCTGTTGATACAAATATACTTGAAAAAAATGATATTCCATATAAAGTTAAAAACAACAAAGTATATATCCCTGAAGATGCTTTTAACAAGGCGATAATGTGTTGTTCTTAGTCCCTACACATTGAAGAGTCCTAAAATTAATAGGATTCTTTTTTTCTTTTCTCGAATGTAAACTTTTACATATTTGTTTACATTCATTTCCCCTTAAATATTGACTTTACAACAAATCCCTTGATATCCTCAAAATACACAACAAAAGTATACATTCAAAACACTGTAAATAAAGGGATGGTAGAGTTCCTGAACAACAAATAAGACGCTAGGCCGATCATAGCAGTGCCTACGATAATTGCTATTGGTTTAATCATTATGCTAAATATTTTTTCCTTCTTCAAGGCATGCTAACTTTTCCAACAGATCATAATAACTACCATAAGCATCTATTGTTCCTTTACTTGCTCCTACTGTCAAAGCACCTTTAGGGTCTTGCTCTATCCACTTCCTGCTAGCTTCATCCATAATGTATCCAAGCTGATGTGTATTGTTAGCAATAAATCGTTGTATTTCGTCCACCATTCATCGTCCTTCCTATTTCAATATCCATTTTATCTACTAAAAAGAGCACCCATTTCCGTGAGCGCTCTTTAAAGGATTATGAGAATCCCCATTAACGAAAGTTAAGGTTACTAAAGTTAATAAGGTACAAGCAGTATATGCTTGTCCTATTCAAAAGGTGAAAAACAAAAAGACATCTTATACAGATTCCTTTTCGAAAACGTAGGGGTAACGCTAAAACACAGCAACGCCATGAAGTTAATATCATTTTATGTTCGATATTCTCTAATATGCATAATGTTCATTATCAGTAGTCAACAATGTAGCGGTACCCCTATATGCTCATATTTTACAATTGTTATGAAAAATAAATACCTTAAATAGCGCTTCTTTTTATTTAGGGAAGTAACCAGCGGGAATAAAGAAATCTTTCTTTACTAATCTATGCTTAAACATTTTAAAGCATAATTATATGATATTATGAAAAAGAACATTCCCCTACAAAAGGAATGTTCTTTTTTTCGATTCATTTGCACAACAACTTGAATCTTATTTTCTTTCAAATGTGGAAATTCATACTATCATATTTTCCCTCTGTTTAAAAGAACGATACCCTCATACCATGTTTTTTATAGTTATTTTTGGTACCCGTTATTTTTTATAAAAAACAAAGAAACTTACAAAATTATGTCATCACTACATCCTCTTTCAAGTGAAAACTAATATGATATAACCGAGAATGTCCAAGCACATTCTATTATTTTTTATAAGATATATCATATAAGGAGGTGTATTCTCTTATGGTATCCGCATGTATTTATCAAGAGGGAGATGCTTACTTTTTAATTGTTAAATTCAACGATAAAATCATTTTTAGAGTTTCTCTATCACCAGAATTTTATTCATTACTAGTATTCTTAGGATTTCCAATATGTAGTTAATAGTTATCTATCAACCAACTAACTAATACTGATTGATAATTTTAAACAAACAAATAGGACAAGTTAACAGATCAAAAAAACAGAATTTCCACTCATTTGATTAGTAAATTTTTTTCTTGTGTCAAAAAAAAGCGAAGACAACAAATCCTGTCATGTCTTCGCCTTTTTATTTCGAGTCGCTTACAAATAAGGTAACAATAAGTTTTGAGAATCCCTTAAAATATAAAAACGTTAAAATGTGCGTGCTACCCCAATAAAAAGTTTATAGACTCTATAAAAAATAAACATACTTGCAAAATAAAAGTCGTCTTTTATTTTGTGTTACAATTTATATGGATTACTAGGAATTTTCTTTTCTTTTTGTATCTGTAGTATTAACTGTTTTTTCTTTTCTTCAATCAATACAATCTTTTTTAAAGTTAACAATGAAGCTATTTGTAGTAAAACATAATATATTTTCAAATCAAAACTACTATTTGCAATAATATGATCCATTCCTTATGATAAACCTCCCTATTTTATAAACAAAAAATTACTCAGTTCTAATTGTAATTATATATTATCAATATTAGGTATAGGTTTCTATTCAAAATATATACTTCACTAATTACCATAACCCCACTTATTGAAGTGGATGATATAAACTATTAAATTCTCAAAAAAATTGGGTTCTTTTAACTTACGAAAGGAAGTATTTAGCATCAAGAAGTATGTATCCTATGAAAGTTAAGAGAAGAACAAGAGTAAAAATGATTGTTTTTTGCTTTTTACTTCTATTTTTAAACCATCCCCATCTTTTACTCTCATCTTCTAACCAAAAGTAATCAACCACAAGAAATAACAGAATAATTAAGAAATAGAAAAAGATCTTCAGTATAAACATCTCCTTTATTATCCATAGATACACACATTTCTTTTTACTTCCATTTTATAAAAAAGATAAACTTTTTTGTTTTTCTGCTATTCAAAACAACTTGTTAAAAAGAGTAAAATACAACAAATATTAAACCTTGTGTCTTACCATCTCTTCCACCAAGGTTTTTTAGCTTCTTGATAAATTTCTTCAATCTTTTTATCAAAAGCTATATCTCTCTCTGAAATATATTCAATCATTTTTTGCATATCTTCAATTTGTTGATCTTTTTCTTTTTCCCTTTTTTGAGATTCCAATAACTGTTTTTTTATTTCAACTTCAGTTTCTTCAGATGCTTGCAACTTAGAAATTATGATTTGATTTTGTTCTTCAATTTGTTCTATTTGCTTTTGAAATGAATTTGCTAATTTCTGAATCTCATATCGCATTTTGTGCGAAATCAAATCATCTTTTGATTCCTTATTTATCAATGGTTGCACGCTTTGTATCGGTGATTTTTGCTTCTGTCTTCGTATCACTGCTACGGAAGCCGCCATATCAAGGTTTACTCCAGCTTCTTTTCTAGCTTGAATCAAATCTCTAAACGTTAACTCATCTATATCGGTAAAAATCCTTGTGTTATTTTCATTTTTTCGAAAAACATACCCTGCTTTCTCAAGAGATTGGGCATATTTCCTAACTGTACTTTCAGCAATTCCAAATGTTTTAGCAATATCATGACTTTTTAATTCCTTAGGGATTCCCTCTAACAATTCAATTTCTGTATCGCCCGTATCGGCCATCGCTACCACCTCTTTCTATTTTTATAAGCGATATATCGGCGATATAATATAAATAAAAAACACTTAAAATAAACATAACAAAAAATAAACAAGAATACATAAAAAAATTTAGACAAATTAAGCATATACTCGTCTTTTTTTAACATCAACATATACTATGATTTAAAACAATCATAATCAAATTTATACATGGTTGATATAGCGAGGATCCCTAAAATCCCCGCTATATCAACCATGTATAAAATCTTGCATGTCGACTTTACATAAAAAAGAGAAAAGAACCTAATAAACACAAGGATTCCACCTTGTATTTGCTACCGATAATCATACGTTATGTTAACCTTACATGGATTTTTATTCATCGCCATTTTCATATTTTAAAAGGACAACTTGTACCCATTTTTTAGGGGGAGAGAGAGCAATCATAACCTAAAACGCAAAGTAAGTTACAGAACATATTAGATAAATAGAAGGAGCTTCTAATAAATAAAGGCTCCTTCTGTGTACATGTTCACACACGTATTATTCTATATGAGCAAATTTAACTTTATTTGGATCTACCTTTGCATTTATAACTTTGACCTTTACTGAATAGGTAGCTTCTTCTAGAGAATTTATAGGGGCTGAAAATGGTTGAAAAGCTGAATGCTTATGATTAGGGATAGTGGCACTTGTTACATATGATAGATCACCTATTAAATTATAAAACTCAAATACTACACGGCTTGGTTCTTGTTCATTAGATGAACTTACATCAGCAATCCCAATAAAAGTATTAAAATAAGGGTAGTATCTTATTGAATCCCCATCATAAAGCCAAAACTCACTTTCATTTATGGATGATTTTTCATTGTTAATTTGAGCAGAAACTGTATTCTGCACAGGACTATGAAATGCACTAAAAACTAGAAATCCTATACTCATTACCGGAATAAGAATTCTTTTTTTCATTTCAACTACTCCTTTAATTACATTTTTTAACAATTTTATAGTAATCATTTCCCTCTAAAGTGTAAATGGTTATTTTTTATTGGAATAGTCAAAAGTGCTGTGACGATAATGTGGCGTTATGTTAACCGAGCATGTATGGAATATACATTAATTAAGCAAAAGAAAAAATCATCCCGAAGAATGACAAGGTCTATTATCTACTTACTGTACTCCAACCGCTGAAAAAGTAGCTAGACCATGAATCATAGAAATGAACATAATAAGTACCACCCACCATGTTGGTAAATGTTACATATCCATCAGATCCAACAACCTTTGTAGATGTCGAATTACCAGTACTAACACTAGTTAAATTTACAGAGATAGCGGGTCCACATTGAGATACAGACATTGAGTCTTTCTTAAAGCTACTCCAATTCACTCTAGAACATGAGTTAATTTTGACTGTTACAGTACGTCCTGATGAAACATAAATAGATTGTGAACTTTCGATATTATCAGTTTCAAAATAAACAGAAGAAGATGCTGCACTTGCTGATTCACTAAATCCGAACAATACAACCATTGACAACATTAACGATCCTACTACCAATAACATTTTCTTCATGAAAATCCCTCCTCTAAGTATTAACGTACTTAAATATTTTATATGTAAATAAGTAAAAATGTAATATTTTCCCTTAAATTAGAATAATCGAAATATTGAAATGAATAACCACCTTTGTTCAATTAACCTATAGCTAATATTAAATAAACAAGATACATTAACTTCCGCTAACGTGAATTATGTCAATGAGCTGTCCATATGGGCCGCTTATTTTTTTGTTTTAATCTTATCTTTTTATTTACTGTAAATCGAGCAAAGCGACAACCGTTTTCGGAAAAGGTTGTAGGGATCCCCTACCAAGTCAAAAACATCGTTTTTCGGGTATGTGATCACATACCCGTAGCTTGCCCACTCCCTTTGTTTGGATCTTGCCCTTTGGTCTTCCATTGCTTTTTGTTTGGAGTGCGGGCTCGTCGTGTGGGGGCGAGACCCCACGGTTTGAAACGTAACGTCATAACGGATAAGAACGAATCCAGGACGAATGATCTTGGCGGTTCGGCTCGTATACTTGCTAGCCCAAGCCGAGAACCATTGCATTGCTTTTTGTCCTTCGGCTTGGCGAGAAAAGCACACGAGCCGAAAAAAGTTTTGCCAGGATGGAGCAAAGCGAAAAAGGTGGAGATTTTTGAGCGTTGTTTGCTCAAAAATACTACCTGTTCCTTGCGGAACTTTTAGCCCTAAATATAAGAGTGAGATAGTAATAGTTAGAAAAATATAAGTTAAACCAATTATATCAACAGTTCTTACTTTTAGTTAGCGTATCAAATTTGATACGGTACCGTATCAAATTTGATACGGTCCTGTTGTAAATTAATGGAGAAAATAAACAAAAAAAGAGTCGCAAAAGCAACTCTAAAATAATTTAACAGGTAATTTTTTTAAAACCTTATGTTTACTCATTACATTTTTAAATTGTAAAATCAAATGTTCCGAAACATCATCTTTACTACCAGAAATGATAATGTTTGGATTTACAAATAAAACATAATCCTTAGCTTGATGATTATCCTTAAAATCACCTGATATCGATTTGGATATAATTCCTTTTTTTATCAAAGAATTAACTATTCTACTTATCTTGGGCCTAGATGTTTGTAACATCTCTGAGATTGTTACAATAGTTAATGCACAAGGAACTTTTTTCTTAACATCATCTACAATTGCATTTGAATGCATACTAACGTTACATTGCATATCAGTTAAAAAAACTTTTTCTTCACTAGTAAAATATTTTTCATCCCTTAAAAACTTCCAATTCTCTTGTATAAATTGAGCAAACCTCACTTTCGACTGAGGGCTTCTCTTAGTGCCTATGTAAAGTTCTTTACCAGTAGCTTTGGCCATAATTTCCATAGCTTGTTCTAATTCAGCTTTAGAAACCTCGTTATGATCTTGCTCAAATTTTTTATTTTCAATCTCCAAATCTCTTTTTCTAGCATTTTTTTCGGCTTGTCCAAAATCTACAACTTTTGTCATAAAATAATTCGCTCCCTTTTGTGGAAGGAATCAACTTTTATATGTTAGAATGTATATACAGTATATAATTGGTTGATTCCAACCTGTTTATGAAAAACCGCCTGTCCGCCAAGACAAAGGGCGGTTTTTCTGTTTTTATCATAACATGAAATCTATTGTTAAATAAAACCACTCTTAAACTCTTCTAAAACATTTTTAATCAGTTAAGGTAATTCTACCCCCATCGAAGAAAATAAAAGCCGTATAAACAAATATGGAGGGATTAAAACTATACTTGTAGCTAATCTATTCTTAAAAGCATCTATCCAAAAATACATTAAAGTATCTTTTTTAACGTTCGAAATCAATTGATTGCTCTTTTCTTCAACTTTTTATAAGCTTGTTTGAACTCTTTGACTCATGTTATAAATCCTGTATTCTCGTTTAATCTGGCTGGATCGATGCCGGGATTCCCATGAATGTTTTCTCTGTTATTATGGCTTAATAAACTTTAGTGAGATTGATTAAATGAAATAGAGAACAACATAAAGTACCACCACTTCCCCTAAATTAATTGATACCATAAGTCTAGCAAAGCGACGAAATGGAGTCAATTAACGTAACCCTATACGTATTTTGACGCTGACGCATCAAAATCGATAGGGGTCTGCGACGCTTTTTCGGCTTCGCCGAGCCATACCCAGCATGGCAAAAACAAGCCTTGGGCTTTGCCCAAACCCACTGGGGAACTCTTCCCCAGGCCCCATCCATCGAACACCCCAACCCCTCAATCCTTGAGGGGCTCCCTCGCCGGTAGGCAGGTCAAAACAATGGTTTTGACAATGCCGAGAGGGTTCGGGTGTAGTGAAGTTGTCAATCCCTTTCCGCTCCTTATCCTCCCTTCGGTCCGGTACCGCTCCAAGACATTGACAACTGCCATGCGAAATCCTTTATTACTCATATGAGTTAACCAAAATATTTGTATAAGGGTGACCCCTCCACTTTTGTTTTGCGATAAACTTTTGACCAGATAACCATCCCAAAGATAAAGGCTCAAACTCGCAAAAAATCTTGCCGTCGCAAGCATAAGTAAGCGAAAATGAGCCAGTTGTTTCAACTTTTTAAATTAATTAATTAACGCTATAAAGGTAGCAATAAAAACTACATATGTTCCCATTAAACCAATTGATATTTTAGTTAATTTGGTTTTAAGAGAAAAACCTTCTTTTACTCCAAATTTAAACAAACTTACTATAAAAGTTGCAATTGATAAAAATAAAGATACCATGGCAATAAATACCGTCACCGTTGCAATCTGTTCCACCAAAATAACCTCCTTTAATGGTTTCAACTTCAAAATAATAAAAGCATTGATTAAGGTAATTACCACTAATACTTGGCTTATTCGATACGCGTAAATATCTCTTTCACTTAGTTCCAAATGCCAAGCATCAACTATGCCTGAAAGTAAATCCATTATTGTTTTGAATGACAAATCTGTTTGTTTCAATACCTCAATCAATTCATTGCCATATCGTCTTCTCCAACGCTTAGGATACATATAGACAAGCCACTTCATACTAGACCAAGCCTTTTCAAACCAAGTGATGTTACTTTTTGAATTTCCTTTATTTGTTCAGTTAAATATATCTGTCCTTCCTCTGTTAGTTTGTAAGGCTTTTTACGGTCTTGTGATTCAAGAACCTCTATATACCCTGCTTTTTCCAAACGTGAAATAGCTCCATATAATGTGCCTGGCCCTAATTTAACATCATAATTTTTTTCAATATCCTCCATAATTGCATAACCATGACGATTTTCCTCAGCAAGACTTATCAAAATAAATAATGTAGGTTCTGAAAATTTATTTTTTCCAACCACTCTATCACCTCTTTTAAATATTATTACGTTTCGCGTTATATCGTGTAACGTAATAATAAATTATTACTGAAATGAAGTCAATAAAAAAAGCCATGTTAGTGCTACCCCTATAACAAGTTTCTTGCGAGTACACCAAGTACCCCTGTTACCAATGCGCTTACGATCAATCGTAAAATCCATGTAGTATTCGCACTGATTTTATCTAATTGTTTATTAATAGTTAAAACATCCCTTTCAGCTACTAGTATTCTTGCTTCTAAATTTTTCACATCATGTTGAATAGCTTTTAAATCTAGATTCATTTGATTAACATCTTTTTCTAGTTCCTCCAATTGTGTCATATAACATACTTCTCCTTTACAATTAATTCTTAATACATTATATGTATATAAAAATAAATGGTTATAGTATAAAAAAGAGCAAGTTACACTTGCACATACAACATCTCCTAAAAAAAATTAAATACTAATCAATATGATTTACCAAAAATAAACAAGTCTTGATCAATTATTCTATAAAATCTTTTTCTCTCTATTTTTAAGTATGAGACAAAAAATTAGATAAAACAAAAAAGCCTTACCTCTGTAGGCAAGACTCCACTAGTGTAGACAGTCTTTACATAACAATTAAGAAA
>NZ_NTRO01000016.1:9036-9362 GCF_002560575.1 Bacillus sp. AFS023182
CTCCTATTAAGGAGAACCCTAGAAGACTCTCACCTCGCTATAGTACCATTAAGGAATGACTAATAGGGCCTAATTTTTGTCTAAATATATAAATATGCAATATTGCATATAAAAATGTATTGATGTAAATGTAAGCGCTTACTATAATAAAAGCATAAAGATAAATCACATCTTAGCAACAACATAAGAGGAGGAAATAACATGGAAATCGCAATGACAGTTTTAAAATTTGTAGGTGGATTAATTCCAATGGTTCAAGAACTTTTAAAAGCATTTATGTAAGTTTACTATTTAGCAATTATTTATAAAATTATCATAGCTTAATA
>NZ_NTRO01000170.1:0-247 GCF_002560575.1 Bacillus sp. AFS023182
GCAACTCTAGATCTTTCACGTCTTTGTTTTTGTTGCCACAATGCGAACAAAGTTGAGAGCTGGCGAATGTTTTGGATACCACGACAACTTGTTTTCCATACCACTCTGCCTTATACACAAACATCGCTCTGAATTGTGACCAAGATACTTCTTGAATCGCTTTCGCGAGCTTGTGATTCTGTAACATATTGGATACTTGCAAATCTTCTATCCCAATCACATCGTGGTTTTTGATGATCATCGTAGA
>NZ_NTRO01000171.1:0-425 GCF_002560575.1 Bacillus sp. AFS023182
GCGGCATATAAGCAAATATTTTATACCGTAAGTGCAGAACTACCTAACAATCCATCAGACCTTTTTGATAATAGTGTTACGTTTGATGAGTTAACTCGTAAAGGGGTAAGTAAGGCGGCTCCGCCTGTTATGGTATCAAATGTAGCTTATGGTAGAACAGTTTATGTGAAATTAGAAACATCATCTAAGAGTAAAGATGTACAAGCTGCTTTTAAAGCCTTAATTAAGAATCAAAGCGTTGAAGCGAGTGGACAGTACAAAGATATTTTTGAAGACAGTACCTTTACCGCTGTAGTATTAGGCGGAGATGCGAAAGAGCATAACAAAGTTGTTACAAAAGATTTTAATGAAATCCGAAATATCATTAAAGATAATGCAGTATTAAGTTCTAAAAATCCAGCATACCCAATTTCATATACAAGCAC
>NZ_NTRO01000172.1:0-586 GCF_002560575.1 Bacillus sp. AFS023182
GAACTACCTAACAATCCATCAGATCTTTTTGATAATAGTGTTACTTTTCCAGAGTTAACTCGTAAAGGGGTAAGTAATACGGCTCCGCCTGTTATGGTGTCAAATGTAGCTTATGGTAGAACAGTTTATGTGAAATTAGAAACATCATCTAAGAGCAAAGATGTACAAACTGCTTTTAAAGCCTTAATTAAGGGGCAAGGCGTTGAAGCGAGTGGACAGTACAAAGATATTTTTGAAGACAGTACCTTTACCGCTGTAGTATTAGGTGGAGATGCAAAAGAGCATAACAAAGTTGTTACAAAAGATTTTAATGAAATACGAAATATCATTAAAGATAATGCAGAATTAAGTTCTAAAAATCCAGCATATCCAATTTCATATACAAGCACTTTCTTAAAAGATAACGCAACTGCTGCTGTTCATAACAATACAGATTATATTGAGACTACAACTACAGAATATTCTCGTGCTAAAATGACACTTGATCATACTGGTGGATATGTTGCTCAATTTGATGTATCTTGGGATGAATTCTCATATGATAAAAATGGTAAAGAAGTACTAACCCATAAAACTTGGGAAGGAA
>NZ_NTRO01000173.1:0-2709 GCF_002560575.1 Bacillus sp. AFS023182
TAGTAAATTGATATTATCTATGCTAAATATTTTAAATTTTTAGAAATTAAACCCTTACATTAGTTATGCAAAAAGTTAGAATTAGTGAGTCTGTAAATTCTTTCTTCCCCTAAGTGGTACAAGAAAAGAATGGATTATCACAAGAAAAGCAATGTTTAAATGATTTGGAGAGCCGAAATCTAAAGTTGAATAAAATAATCACTCGAATTTTGCGTCCAGGAAAAAACGGATGCTCAGATTATCTTGTATGACGAGATAAAGGACAAACCAATGCAATTATATTCAATGCATCTAAGTTCTTATAAAGGAGGAGATAGGGCGTTATAAGTGATTTTGGTTAAATGTTTAGGTATTTTATTTTATTTCTCATAAGAATAAATGTAAAATTTTACACACCGTATTTATAATGAAAAACAAATTAACCGAATTTAGGGGTTTCCTTGCTTTTTGTTTGGAGTGCTGGCTCGTCATGTGGGGACGAAACCCCACGTACTAAACGTATCAAAATTTTGAGTAAGAACTATTTTTGAACGAATGATCTAAGCGGTTCGGCTCTTATAATTGCTAGTCCAAGTCGAGAACAATTGCTTTGCTTTTTGTCCTTCGGCTTGGCGAAAAAGTCATACGAGACACTCGCAAACCTTATTTGAAGCAAAATCAGTTAAGTATTGATTCTTTTATATATTGCGTTTAGATGTTTAGGTGTTAAACTATTTGTATATTACTAAATAGCCATCTGAACAGAAAAACAAGGAAACCCTTGTTTTTCTGTTCAGATGTTTAGATGTGTAGAAAGATGGTGATCTGAACTGTGCAACAGAAAGACTGGTTATCAGCTGAAGAAGTAGCCAAGGAAATAAAAGTATCAGCTATGACTATAAAACGAAACTGTCAAACCTACAGTAGTTTTTTAAATTTCCAACAAGGTGAAAAGAACAAGTATTTAATTCATCAAGAATGTATACCTGTTTTTCAATTTATAGCTAAAATGAGAAATAAAAGAAACCTCAAAACAAAACAAATTATTGAGCTCCTCAGTAAAGAAGGATTGCCTGAATATATAGACATTGAACCTATCCAAATAACTAAACAACAACCTGAACAGATTCAAGTAGGACAAGTAGTTGTAGCTATTCAGGAAGTGGATAGAATTGTTGCTGAAAGAGTATCTGAACTGCTTAAAAAACATGAAGAAAATTTAAAGGAATGGTTAACTGAACAGCAAAAACAACAACAGGATTTTCAAAAAATTGATGAACGTGATCAAAACCTAATGGCTATGATCCGTGAAAACCAGGAGATTAAAAAATTGATTGCAGCCACCCAACAAAAAAAGTGGTGGCAATTTTGGAAATAGGAAAAGCCTTGCTTATATGCAGGGCTTTTTTATACAGAATTCTATACAGATTTTTGTACTAATAGGGGAATTTTGCCCAAATCCCCGAAAAGGGGGAATAAGATGGATTCATTATAAATTTATATGTTATTTCAAAAAGTACACTTTATGACAATGCTGAAAATCTAGACTATTTCATTTCAAAGCTACATCCTAATATGCAACATTGCATATTAGGATGTATTGATAAAACATAGGCGCTTACTATAATATAAATCACATCGTAGCAACGACAAAAGGAGGTGAAATCATATGGCAATCGCAATGGCAGTTTTAAAATTTATCGGTGGATTACTTCCATTCGTACAAGAACTTTTAAAAGCAGTAATGTAAGTTCGTTATTCAGCACAATTATTTATACAAATGATCTGTATAGCGAAGATGAATCAAGGTGCAGATTAGAGGAGGTGAAATCATATGGCAATCGCAACGGCAGTTTTAAAATTTATCGGTGGGATCTTTCCACTCGTACAAGAACTTTTAAAAGCAGTAATGTAAGTTCATTATTCAGCAATTATTCATAGGAATTATCATACAAATGATCTGTATAGCGAAGATGAATTAAGGTACAGATTAGAGGAGGTGAAATCATATGGCAATCGCAACGGCAGTTTTAAAATTTATCGGTGGGATCCTTCCACTCGTACAAGAACTTTTAAAAGCAGTAATGTAAGTTCATTATTCAGCAATTATTCATAGGAATTATTACACAAATGATCTGTATAGCGAAGGTGAATTAAGGTACAGATTAGAGGAGGTGAAATCATATGGCAATCGCAATGGCAGTTTTAAAATTTATCGGTGGATTACTTCCATTCGTACAAGAGCTTTTAAAAGCAGTAATGTAAGTTCGTTATTCAGCAACTATTTATAAACAATTATCATACCTTAATACGAAAAAAAGAAGGGAATGAATTTTTTGAAAATTACAAAAAGTGTTAAAGGAATCAAATTATTAGCATGTTTATTAGTTAGTTTAAGCACTATTAGTTATTCATCTATTTCCTTTGCTGAAACACCTAAAAGTAATTCAGCTGATGCAACAAAAAATGCAAGTGGCATTAATACTGGTATAGCAAATCTTAAGTATAATAATCAAGAGGTTTTAGCAGTAAATGGTGATAAAGTGGAGAGTTTTGTTCCGAAAGAAAGTACAAATTCAAATGGTAAATTTGTAGTAGTTGAACGTGAGAAAAAATCACTTACAACTTCACCAGTCGATATTTCGATTATTGATTCTGTGGCTAATCGTACGTATCCAGGAGCAGTACAACTTGCAAATAAGGCCTTTGTAGATAATCAACCTAGTTTGT
>NZ_NTRO01000174.1:0-423 GCF_002560575.1 Bacillus sp. AFS023182
TTATGGAGTTGAATTTATCTAATGCAAATTAATTTTGAGCAGTTAAGAGCAATCATGAAGCAATCCGGAATTCCAGTTTATCGTGATGGTGCTCCTACAGGTTCAGATTACCCTTATATTGTGTATGAATTTGTGAATGAACAGCATAAGAGGGCTTCAAATAAGGTTTTAAAGTCAATGCCTTTATATCAAGTCGCAGTTATTACAAAGGGTACTGAGCAAGATTATGAACCATTAAAGGATGTTTTTAATGAAGCTGGGGTATCTTATGCTCAATTTGAAGGAATGCCCTATGATGAAAATGATGATACAATCACACAATTTATAACGTATGTGAGGTGTATTAATGGCTAGTAATCATAATGGATTCGCTGATGCTTTGGAAGATATCAACACATTGTTACGAGTGAATAAACAAGTAAG
>NZ_NTRO01000175.1:0-345 GCF_002560575.1 Bacillus sp. AFS023182
GATCCCGCTAGGCTCCACTTATAACTTTATTATGGCGGTGTAGCTCAGCTGGCTAGAGCGTACGGTTCATACCCGTGAGGTCGGGGGTTCGATCCCCTCCGCCGCTACCATAAAGGACCTTTAGCTCAGCTGGTTAGAGCAGACGGCTCATAACCGTCCGGTCGTAGGTTCGAGTCCTACAAGGTCCACCATTTAAAGTAAATACTCTGGAGGTATACCCAAGTCTGGCTGAAGGGATCGGTCTTGAAAACCGACAGGCGGCGAGAGTCGCGCGGGGGTTCGAATCCCTCTACCTCCTCCATTTTTTTAAAAAAGAATATGATATCGTCGCGGGGTGGAGCAGTC
>NZ_NTRO01000176.1:0-1790 GCF_002560575.1 Bacillus sp. AFS023182
GGAATTGAAAAAGATCGTATACCTTATCTAGGAGAACCATTTTATAGTATCAAAGAAAATGGTATCGGTTTAGGATTAATGATTTGTTATAAAATTATCGAAAAGCACCAAGGAAAGATATTTATTGAAAGTGAAGTAGGCAAAGGAACGACAGTTAATATTAATCTTCCTATATCTACTCTCGAAAATTAAAGCACTTATTCATCTTTTTAGATACAATCTATCACGCGAAGTTAAAAATAAAATATCTCAGAAGCAAAAAAGTTTCTTTTCTATAGTTTAGAATAAAGAAACTTTTTTTGCTTTTAAGATATATACATGCTACTTAACCTAATGGTATTTTAGGGCAGTCCTTCTTTCACTAAAATACTTTTATATCCCCCTACCATCCTATATACTATGCCATAAAATCGACCGTGTACTTGTCTAGGTTAATAGCACAAGGATTTTAAATATAAAAAGGCCGCAAAGCTTTTCTTCAAAAAACGCTCTGCGACCTTTTTATTTCTTATTCTACCTAAATAAAAATTAATTGTATTTTCTCTTGAATCAACGGTACGCTATTACTACATCTATTACTCATTTACTTTCATATAGATGATTTAATTTTGAATCATCTATATGAACCCAGGTAATAATCACTACATAAGCAATAGATGATCTATTTTTTCCACTAAGTCACTTATTATTAAGTGAATCCCTAGTTGATAATAGTTTTTCTTTGAAATCACTTGGCTTAGACATATATAATCTCTAGTCTTTCTAATTTAATAGTATCCGTATTTCCAAGTTTGATAGGTTTCTTGCACCAAATCCAATTTTTTTATCTCATTCGTTGACGAGCAAATATGAATCCACCTAAAGCCACCAACAACATACCTCCAATGTATGAAATTATATCCATCGATGTTCCGCCTGTTTTAGGAAGCCATACTGACGTTTTAGCATTTTCTTTAGTAGGTGGAACTTTAGAATTGCTGTTTGTGTCTGTATTTCCGTTTGGATCTGTACTTGGATCTTTTGGTTCTGTATTTGGATCTTTTGGTTCTGTACTTGGATTGTCCTTGATTTTTGTATTCGTGATATCATAACCGTTTACTTCGGATTGATATCCCTCTACTGGTTGTTCTTTTACTTCATATTTGTACGCTGCACCATTCGCATCATATGCCGCTAATTCTTTAAATGTATATTTCCAACCCGTTGCTTCACTTACTTCTTGCGTTGCGATAACCTGACCGTTTTGTAGTAAATCTACTTTAATTGTTTTCGGTCGATTTGTCGCATTTCCGTCATTCCACGTCTTTGTTCCTTCTACTATTGTTTTGCCAACCTTTGTATTCGTGATGTCATTTCCTTTTACTTCGGATTTGTATCCGTCTACTGCTTGTTCTTTTACTTCATACTTGTAAGCTACACCATTCTCATCATATGCTGCTAAATCTTTAAACGCATATTTCCATTCGCTTGCTGCGCTTACTTCTTGTGTTGCGATTACTTTGCCATTTTGTAGTAGGTCTACTTTGATCATTTCTGGACGATCTTTTGCGTTATCGTCTTTCCATGTTTTCTTACCACTAACTTCTGTTGTTTCTGTATTCTTGTAAGTGTTCGTAATCGTTGTNNCCTTCTACTTTTGTTTCATAGTCCTTAACTTTCACTTCACTTACTGTGTACTTATACTCATTTCCTTGCTTATCGTACTTCGGAAGATCTTTGAAATCGAAGTTCCAGTTGCCATCCTTATCAGCTTTTACTTCTTGGTTTTTGAACTCTGTACCATTTTGAAG
>NZ_NTRO01000177.1:0-997 GCF_002560575.1 Bacillus sp. AFS023182
AACTTTTAGGGGTCACTTCACTATCATATGGGAGCATTGGCTTTTTTAATTTATAACGAAAGAAATGCTGAATCTCTTTCCATGAGCTTAAGATTGTAATTTTCACGAAAGTCACTTTTATTTACATAATAAAATTACCGTTTTCCAGTAGATAGACTACAATATTACTCGCATCTTGAAATTCCTAATGCTAAAAATAAAGCTGCTAAGTTTGCTGTAATTGATATTTTAAACGTGATAACATCACCTACTTTTGCTACTAAAAACAAAGCTCCGTTTTCTTATAAAATACAAGTCACCGACAATTGCAAGCCCATTAGCCCCCTCCTTTCAGACAGGTAACTATCAATCTATGATTTCGATAAAATTTACATCTTCTTTTCTTTATATACGGTAAAGAGTTTGAAATTTACTAAAGAAAGACAATTTTCTTATTTTATATCGAAAGCATGTAATTTCTAATAAATTCCTATATAATCAACAGAGTAAATCTTACAAATGGAGGTATTAAAATGGCTTTTTGGAGTAATATTAGTGCAATTTTATTTTTAGTGACTCTTATTCTACTAATCTTATGTATCATTTCACTTTTTAAGAAAAATGGGAAAGCAATGAAATATGGTAGACCGGCAGTTATTTGTTTGATTATTTCACTTTTAGTATCAGCAACAATCACCACACAAACGAATCACCCAGTTGTTGGCTTTTTCGCTAATTTATGTTTAATCCTATTTTTCTTTTTCCTCGTTCTAGCAATTTTATCTATTATTAAAAAAACTGGCATGGCAAAAAAACAATTTTTAATTACAGGTGGTTTGCTTATGGCTTTTGTTGTATTAGCTACTATCGCAACCCCTTCTACTGAAAAAGTCTCAGTAAAAGATAAAAAACTTGCAACTGAACAAGAAGATAAAAAAGATGTAGACAAGAAAAAAGAACTAGCAAAGAAAGAAGCAGACGAAAAAACTCAAAAACTAGAAGAAGAGCAAAAGCGTCA
>NZ_NTRO01000178.1:0-1558 GCF_002560575.1 Bacillus sp. AFS023182
AAAGTTTTTGCACCAGAACCCAATTTAGGCACTCATAAGAGTGTCTTTTCTTTATGCAAAATTGCATGAAAACACTAGATAACATAATGTTATTATTTTATTGTTCTATTTTTTGCATTAATCCTGTTAAAATCATACACAATTGATTAACTAAGATTTGAAGAAAGGCACTCATTGAGTGTCTTTTCTTTTTTAAACGGACCTGCTCATATATCATTTAAAAACATAAGGTAATGTAAACCGTGGAAATACATGAAGATGACCCCATTTTTCCCCTCTTAACTAAAAGGAGGAACTAATATGGGCTTTGGAGGTAGTTGTGGTGGCTTTGGTGGCGGGTTTGCTTTACTAATTGTGCTGTTCATCTTGCTAATTATCATTGGTTGCAGCTGTTGGGGTGGCGGATTCGGCGGAGCTTGCTAAAAACAATTAGAAAAGACACTCGCATATGGGTGTCTTTTCTTTACGAAAATAATCCCCACACATTGTGCAAGGATCCAATGTAAACCAATACTTTTTTTGAAGGATCACCTTCAGACTAATACACTCATCCTCCATTAAGGATATCGCCAACAAAACGCGAATTTTGTACGCTAAAGACATTTTTATCAGTTATTCTTTCTGTTTTTTAAATGTACAGTTTCCTTTGATATTCGTTCCTCCTACTTCAAATGTGGTTTGCTTTTTATCTAAAGTTGCTGTAAATGTACGTTCATTTAAGTTAAATGTATATACATTATCGGTATTTTTTTCATATTTTCCTGCAATTGTTCCTGCTCCATCTACCCATTGAACTGTTCCCTCTTTTGTAAATATTATTTTTGCTTCTTTGTCACAGGATGATTCTTCTGTTAATTTCCAAGTACCTACAATTGATGGAGTAGAACTACAGGCAGATAGGAATGTTAAACAAATAAACGTATATAGTGACCTTTTAAACATTTGCTTCAAGCCAATTCCTCCCTCCTTCATTCACGCACCTTCCAATACACTTTGCCACAAAGCTTACAATGCACCGAGATTGTCTCAATAGAAATCCGTCTTTCATCCTGCCGGAAGACACGTAACATGTTGTGCTAAATATATACAGTGATCACAAAAGTATTCCTCCTTTTTCTCCCTAACAAAATGCGGTTTTTATATGTAATTTCACGTACTATATCCCATTGATAAAACCAATTTCGGAAATAAGGCTTATTCTAACGCTCCGTCCCCTTACCCTCTAGCTAAGTTAGTCATAATTCCCTTATTTATTCCTCTATCTTCGACAGTTTGTTTTTAAAACAGTATAAAATCTTATATTTTTCGTCATTTCTTAATAATAGGTATTGACTGAAGGTTTTGAGGGTTTTTATCATGTGGGAACGATTATGGAATACGGCTGGAAGGCAGATTTATCCCCTACTTTGAAAGATCACGAAATAGTAATCAATCAAAATAGATGGATAAGTGTCTTTGTTTTTTTCCATGCGGTCACTTATAAGGTATCCGTATGTATAGACCCTGTTCACTCAGCGATTTTCACCGCATACACCCTTTTTTTCTATGGCTTGTCCTT
>NZ_NTRO01000179.1:0-345 GCF_002560575.1 Bacillus sp. AFS023182
AATATTTGCTTATATGCCGCAACCATCACTTTTTTCTCTCCATTTGCAACAGCATTAAAGTCAATGTTCAATGCATTGTCAAGATATTTAGCGTTAACATTAAGAGCACTTGCTATTTGAGATTTACTATACACCATAGATTCTGTATACTGCATTCTTGCAGGTAACGTATGTGTTTTTGAATACTTTTGATTCCAAGTGGATACTAATTCATCTACTGCTCCAGACACATTACCATATGTAGGATTTTGGACAGTAATTGTATTGTCTTTTCTCATGCCAGGTAAGTCTATACTAATATTCAAAGGTTTTCTCTTAGCTACTAACAAACTAGGTTGATTATCT
>NZ_NTRO01000017.1:0-2679 GCF_002560575.1 Bacillus sp. AFS023182
TATGGGAAATCTCATCTTGAGGGGGGCTTCATGCTTAGATGCTTTCAGCACTTATCCCTTCCGCACATAGCTACCCAGCTATGCCCTTGGCAGAACAACTGGTACACCAGCGGTGCGTCCATCCCGGTCCTCTCGTACTAAGGACAGCTCCTCTCAAATTTCCTACGCCCACGACGGATAGGGACCGAACTGTCTCACGACGTTCTGAACCCAGCTCGCGTACCGCTTTAATGGGCGAACAGCCCAACCCTTGGGACCGACTACAGCCCCAGGATGCGATGAGCCGACATCGAGGTGCCAAACCTCCCCGTCGATGTGGACTCTTGGGGGAGATAAGCCTGTTATCCCCGGGGTAGCTTTTATCCGTTGAGCGATGGCCCTTCCATGCGGAACCACCGGATCACTAAGCCCGACTTTCGTCCCTGCTCGACTTGTAGGTCTCGCAGTCAAGCTCCCTTATGCCTTTGCACTCTACGAATGATTTCCAACCATTCTGAGGGAACCTTTGGGCGCCTCCGTTACACTTTAGGAGGCGACCGCCCCAGTCAAACTGCCCACCTGACACTGTCTCCCGGGTCGATAAGACCCGTAGGTTAGAATTTCAATACAGNNGTACCAAAATTCAATATCAGGCTACAGTAAAGCTCCACGGGGTCTTTCCGTCCTGTCGCGGGTAACCTGCATCTTCACAGGTACTATAATTTCACCGAGTCTCTGGTTGAGACAGTGCCCAAATCGTTACACCTTTCGTGCGGGTCGGAACTTACCCGACAAGGAATTTCGCTACCTTAGGACCGTTATAGTTACGGCCGCCGTTTACTGGGGCTTCAGTTCAGAGCTTCGCTTGCGCTAACCCCTCTCCTTAACCTTCCAGCACCGGGCAGGTGTCAGCCCCTATACTTCGCCTTACGGCTTCGCAGAGACCTGTGTTTTTGCTAAACAGTCGCTTGGGCCTATTCACTGCGGCTTTCCGTTAAGAAAGCACCCCTTCTCCCGAAGTTACGGGGTCATTTTGCCGAGTTCCTTAACCAGAGTTCTCTCGCTCACCTTAGGATTCTCTCCTCGCCTACCTGTGTCGGTTTGCGGTACAGGCACCTTTTATCTCGCTAGAAGCTTTTCTTGGCAGCGGGGAATCAAAGACTTCGCTCCATAAGGAGCTTCCCCATCACAGCTCAGCCTTCACGGTAAGCGGATTTGCCTACTTACCAGCCTAACTGCTTGGACGTGCACAACCAATCGCACGCTTCTTCTATCCTTCTGCGTCCCTCCATTGCTCAAACGATAAAGAGGTGGTACAGGAATATCAACCTGTTGTCCATCGCCTACGCCTGTCGGCCTCGGCTTAGGTCCTGACTAACCCTGAGCGGACGAGCCTTCCTCAGGAAACCTTAGGCATTCGGTGGACGGGATTCTCACCCGTCTTTCGCTACTCATACCGGCATTCTCACTTCTAAGCACTCCACCAGTCCTTCCGGTCTGACTTCACTGTCCTTAGAACGCTCCCCTACCACTGATACGTAAGTATCAATCCGCAGCTTCGGTGGTGTATTTAGCCCCGGTACATTTTCGGCGCAGAGTCACTCGACTAGTGAGCTATTACGCACTCTTTAAATGGTGGCTGCTTCTAAGCCAACATCCTAGTTGTCTAAGCAACTCCACATCCTTTTCCACTTAATACACACTTTGGGACCTTAGCTGGCGGTCTGGGCTGTTTCCCTTTTGACTACGGATCTTATCACTCGCAGTCTGACTCCCAAGGATAAGTCATTGGCATTCGGAGTTTGACTGAATTCGGTAATCCGATGAGGACCCCTAGTCCAATCAGTGCTCTACCTCCAAGACTCTAACACTTGAGGCTAGCCCTAAAGCTATTTCGGGGAGAACCAGCTATCTCCAGGTTCGATTGGAATTTCTCCGCTACCCACACCTCATCCCCGCACTTTTCAACGTGCGTGGGTTCGGGCCTCCATTCAGTGTTACCTGAACTTCACCCTGGACATGGGTAGATCACCTGGTTTCGGGTCTACGACCACGTACTAAACGCCCTATTCAGACTCGCTTTCGCTACGGCTCCGCCTCTTCNNTTAACGGGCTCTGACTATTTGTAGGCACACGGTTTCAGGATCTCTTTCACTCCCCTTCCGGGGTGCTTTTCACCTTTCCCTCACGGTACTGGTTCACTATCGATCACTAGGGAGTATTTAGCCTTGGGAGATGGTCCTCCCGGATTCCGACGGAATTTCACGTGTTCCGCCGTACTCAGGATACATTCAAGAGAGAACGAAGTTTCGACTACGGGGTTGTTACCCTCTGTGACGAGCCTTTCCAGACTGCTTCGTCTACCTCGTTCCTTTGTAACTCCGTATAGAATGTCCTACAACCCCAAGAGGCAAGCCTCTTGGTTTGGGCTAGATTCCGTTTCGCTCGCCGCTACTCAGGAAATCGCATTTGCTTTCTCTTCCTCCAGGTACTTAGATGTTTCAGTTCCCTGGGTCTGTCTTCCTTACCCTATGTATTCAGGTAAGGATACCATACCATTACGTATGGTGGGTTTCCCCATTCGGAAATCTTCGGATCAAAGCTTACTTACAGCTCCCCGAAGCATATCGGCGTTAGTCCCGTCCTTCATCGACTCCTAGTGTCAAGGCATCCACCGTGCGCCCTTTCTAACTTAACCAA
>NZ_NTRO01000180.1:0-395 GCF_002560575.1 Bacillus sp. AFS023182
TATATACTATCTCCTAAATTAAAAATCAAATCCACATTACGATGTGAGATATCTTTTAACACCGCTTCTAGCGCAAAACTATTTCCATGAATATCTGAAATAATAGCTATTTTTTGTTTCATAAGGGCACCTGCCATTCCAAAATTCTAATCTTTCGAAACTCTATAAATGTCTACACTTAGACTCTGTTTATTTATAAACATCTGCCGCGAGCTGTTTTAAAAGACCTATGTTTATCACTTCAAAGTATCCATTATTCTTTCTTATTACACTTTTATCGCAGAGAGTATTCAATGTTCGTAGTAAGTGCCTATAGCTTGTTCCTAATAATTCCGATGTTTCCGTTAAATTTCCATTAAATATAATTCTTTGTTTAGTATGTGTAGTACATTCTC
>NZ_NTRO01000181.1:0-926 GCF_002560575.1 Bacillus sp. AFS023182
GGCATTTCAGGCTTCGGAATTTTTAATTTAAGACCATCAAAGAATCCCTTGATTTTATCAATCCAACCCTTCACCGTATCCGCAGCATCTCTTATTGGATCAATAATATTCTGTTTTGCTGCATTAAATTTTTCTTGTGCAGCGTTTTTCACGGCATCAAATTTCTCCCTAGCACTGTTATAAATTTCTTGGAATTTATCTCTAACACTGTTATACGCATCTCGAATCGGATCAATAATATATGTTTTCGTTGTATTCCAGGCTGAAAGCGTGGCTGATTTGATATAATCCCACTTTCCAAGTATCCAAGTTGCCAAATCACTTAATTTTCCGCTTAACCAGGTATATGTCTCTTGAATAGGTTGTACAATGTACTGCTTCACTAATGACCACGCTGCTGATGTAGCTGATTTTATCTCTTCCCATTTTCCACTTAACCAGGAAACTAGTTCACCGATTTTTCCACTTACCCAGCTATATGCTGAATTTATTGGGTCGATAATATATTTAGATATTAAAGCCCAGGCAATTTGCGTACCTGCTTGAATTAATAGCCATCCCGCCTGTAGGACGGTAGAAATTAACGAAATAATTGGATCTAAGACTGTGAGAATAGTATTCCACGTATCCTGCCAAGCTTGTACTAATGTCCCCCACAATTGAGATGCTGTTTCTACAAGACTTGTCCACCAAGAAGATGCTGTGTTGACAATTCCTGACCACAATTCACTAAAAAATTGACCTATTGGATCGAAAAAACTATGCATCATTTCTACAAAGGAAGCCCAGGCTTCCGAAAAATAATTAACTGTGGAAGACCACCCATCGCTACAGACCTGAACTAATCCAGACCACAATTCACCAAACCAATCTTTAAATTGCGACCATTTTTCGGAAAGCCAATCGGTTATGGCACCCCAATTTTG
>NZ_NTRO01000182.1:0-423 GCF_002560575.1 Bacillus sp. AFS023182
TTATGGAGTTGAATTTATCTTATGCAAATTAATTTTGAACAGTTAAGAGCAATCATGAAGCAATCCGGAATTCCAGTTTATCGTGATAGTGCTCCTACTGATGCGAAATATCCTTATATTGTGTATGAATTTGTGAATGAACAGCATAAGAGGGCTTCTAATAAGGTCTTAAAGTCAATGCCTTTATATCAAATTGCAGTTATTACAAATGGTACTGAAGCAGATTATGAGCCACTAAAGGCTGTTTTTAATGATGCTGGTGTTTCTTATGCTCAGTTCGAAGGAATACCTTATGACGAAAATGACGACACTATCACACAGTTTATAACGTATGTGAGGTGTATTAATGGCTAGTAATCATAATGGATTCGCTGATGCTTTGGAAGATATTAATACATTGTTGCGAGTGAATAAACAAGTAAG
>NZ_NTRO01000183.1:0-439 GCF_002560575.1 Bacillus sp. AFS023182
GTTAGCTTTTGCTAGCTGCTCTTTTGGTTGTTTGAATAAAATTCAAAACCTCGGTCATAATATACTTACATCCAGATTCTCATCTGCGATATTAGGCTTTTCCCCTTTCCCCAAAGGCGAGCAGTTAGCTTTTACTTTGTAAATACATCCCATCTATGATTACATCTTTTTCAATCAATTCCTCATCTTCTATTTGCCCATCTCTTACCTTTGCTATTGCTTCATCATGATTATTAGCTTCCACAAATGCTTCATAAGATTTTGTTTCCGTGAATTCCACACGATATCTTTTCATATCCATCACCCCTTGAATAAATCCAATATCTTGGCATATAATATCTATGCATCGAATCATCATTTTTGGAGAGAGCAGTTAGCTTTTGCTAGCTGCTTTTTTACTTCGTTCCTACTCCTGTTTTTTAAAGAATTCTTTAATTAC
>NZ_NTRO01000184.1:0-619 GCF_002560575.1 Bacillus sp. AFS023182
AAAGTTTTTGCACCAGAACCTTTTAACCCCGTCCTAAATTTAGAACGGGGTTATGCTTGTTTTAGGTTTTAAAATTAAATAGCTTTATTGTCTTTTTACAATTTCAAAGCTACAATAAGGATTAAAGTTATGTCCTTAAAGGTATACTTTTACAGACGAGTTGAAGGGCTCACTTAAGACTACATACAAGAAATCTAAAACGTACATTTTTAGGACATAGTTTCTAGAGTGAGTTTTTGGGGAAGTTTCCAGCAAAAAAACAGCGAAAATTAATTAATATCAGATCGTTCAGAAAATATTCGTTTTTGAGAGGTGATAGCTACAACAATTAAATAGAGAAGTATGATATATTTGAAAAAGCGCCCTGTTTACAGGGCGCTTCACTTTTACCTAGTGACTAATATTAGCACTTGGATATAATGTCGTTCCTCCAATTGAAACTTTAATTTCATTTGTTAATGGAACATTTTGTTCATTAATAATTGTTCTCCACCATTCCCATGCAAGACCTGTACATTCTCTTGCTACGACTTTTACATTTTTTGAATTCGGCGGAAGTGGTATGACTGTATTAAAATGAGCAGTTCTGTCTCTGCCGTTTCCTTCCCAAGTTTTATGG
>NZ_NTRO01000185.1:0-351 GCF_002560575.1 Bacillus sp. AFS023182
TTAAAGAATTCTTTAATTACGTTTTCCCAATAAGCACACATTCTTTATTCCTCCTTGAATAAAATCAATAACTCGGCATATAATATCTATGCATCTAGATCATTATCTTTGTATGGAGCAGTTAGACTGGGCTAACTGCTCTTTTATTTGTGACAAAATGAAATTTTTATTAATTTCTCTAACATTCATGAATACTTGTTCAAATATCGTGCAAATTATAGATAGGCCACCAGCCATAATTCTATTCCCGTGAAATTGCGTTAAACTCTAACTCCTTAAGAGACATTTGTGACAACCGAGCAGTTGGTTTATTGAGCCAGCTGCTTTGTTGCATAGATTTTCAATGTAAGT
>NZ_NTRO01000186.1:0-221 GCF_002560575.1 Bacillus sp. AFS023182
CCACTTGACCAACGGGCCAAAAAGTTGTAATACTGTTCGCAAGCTTCCAACCGGGCTTGAACCGGTGACCTCTTCCTTACCATGGAAGTGCTCTACCAGCTGAGCTATGGAAGCATAATGGCTCCGCAGGTAGGACTCGAACCTACGACCGATCGGTTAACAGCCGATAGCTCTACCACTGAGCTACTGCGGAATAATATCAGCCTGGCAACGTCCTACTC
>NZ_NTRO01000187.1:0-524 GCF_002560575.1 Bacillus sp. AFS023182
TTTAAAATAACGCTTTTGTTTAATTTTTAATAAGTAATTGTTTCATTATCCTCTTATCCCATTTCATCTATATGCTTATCATTTTATCTCTTGTATAATAAAAATAACTAAATATAGAAGGGACTGAATTATGCGCAGATATCAATATTTTTAATCTACCCATCACAAAATAATGGAGGTAAAAGTATTGATTACAGAACTATACACACAAAGATTACATTTAAGAAAAATAGAAGAATCTGATTCATTAAGTTTGTTTAAAATATGGTCTGATCCAGATGTTACTAGATTCATGAATATTAGTAATTTTATTGATGAAAATCAGGCAAAAGATATGATTAATCTTCTTAACGAACTTGCTCAAAATAATAAAGCTCTTCGATTTACTATTATTGAAAAAGAATCTAATCAAATTATCGGCTCATGTGGTTATAATTCCTTAGATTTTGAGAACTCAAAAACTGAGATCGGCTATGATATTTCGAAAGCCTTTTGGGGCAAAGGATGGTTCTGTTGCAAAGTTT
>NZ_NTRO01000018.1:0-49734 GCF_002560575.1 Bacillus sp. AFS023182
CTAGCTTCGATCTGCTTTTCTTTTTCGTATGCCTCACTAACTTGTACTGGTTGTATTAAATTATTCATGTTGTTTAAAGTGTGATCATTGTCGCTGTCCTTTTTTCCTAACTTAACGAAAGTAGCTTCCTTGTGTACTTCAGTAGAAAAAATTTTTTCACTTGAATCTCTATAATTCTTATTTTGAGGTAAATCACTAGCATGATCTATCTCAATTGATTGTTTCGAAATATTACCTTCATCTTCTGAATTCGAGAGCTTCTCTTTTAGTGATTGATCAGAAACATTATTTGTAACTTTTACGTTGGAAAAATCGCTCTTACTGGATTTTTCAGAATTTTTATCCTCACGTACATCCGCTACATGATTATTAGACTTATTCGAATTTGTTTTCTTGTTTTGAAAACTAACGCATATGAATACTGCAACCAGCACAACAGTTAGCAAGAATATTAAGCGTTTTTGTTGTTTATTTTCTGTCATAAACTACTCCCAACGCTCAAATTTGAGCTTTCCTTTTTGTGCACAATATTTACCTTAATAAAATCGTCAAAAAAAGTCTAGCATTTTCAAAAAGAAAGGAAACATACGTGATTCCACTAAAAATAAAGTGAAACTTTAATCAGTCGAGGTTTTACTGTCCGCGAATAGCGAGATAAATATGTATATAAATGTGATTTCAGTTCTTTTCAAAAAAGAAAGTTTTCCACCAAGGTTTCTTTTTTGATTTTGCTATTTCTCTTTTTACATTTTGCATCTCTCTAAGTAACTGTGTTAATGTACGATCTCTTTCTTCTATTGCGATACGCTCTTTTTGTTCTAAATGCTCATTTAATTTTTGATGTAGTTTACTTATCTCTTTACTTTGCTCCCGAATCATTTTCATAAGATTTTGATGAACATTATTTTCTTTTTCTAAATGTTTATGTATTCCTAATAATACAGGGTCCTCATTACATGTACTCTCTTTGACTATCATCGCCGTGGAATTGCTACAAACTTTGTTCAAAATCCCTTTAATTTCTTCTTTATTCTTTCCTTGTTTATAGCATTGTCTAACCTCTTGTAGTGTAGAAATACATGTTTCATGAAATATATAAACGCCTTCTTCGTTACGCATATTTAAATATGACTGATAATCTTCTACATAGCGCTTTACCGTTTGAATAGGTATAGATGTATTTCGAGAAATTTCTCGAAGTGTAAACCATTTCCCCATGCCTTCTCACCTTTTCAATTAATTTATTACACTAAGATAAAAATAGATTATATCATTTATTCATAATGTTAGTAATAAACTAATGAAGGTGTTGTAAAACTATATATACAAGTAAAAAAAACACAAACGTCAAGTAACTCCAAAATATACAATAAAGGTTGATTTTAGAGTTACTTGACGTTTACTTCACTTTATACGATCTTATTCTCAATTTCTTCTGACTTTACATACCACTCACAAAAGTTCATTCACCCATTAACTCAACTGTTTCCGTAATTTTTATACTATCCTTCACAGATTGAGCAATCGTACAATTCTTCACCGCAAGCTCTAACGCTTTCTCTAACTGTATCTGTGTAATCCCTTCTGCTTTTACTTTATAGTACAAATGAACACTTTCTACCGGTCTTGATAAAACTTCACTTCTTCCAATTTCAGTTTCAATTGTAAACGTATCATATGTAATACGCTTCTTTTCTAGAATTGTCCGAAATACAATTGCACTGCATCCTGCAATAGAAGAAACTAGTAATTCTAACGGTGTATATCCACTTTCTTTTCCAATAGACAATTGACCATGTGAAAGTTCTGCCTCAATATCATCATGCTTGATTGTTAGTTTCATACGTTGTGCCCATCTCCACTTTCGTAATTTGCTGTCGCTTCTTACTCATATAATAATACACGTAGCAGAAAATGATAAATGGAATACCACAATATAATGCCATGCGCTGTTCTGGAATAAACGCTAAACTAATCACAACGATACTATTTGTAATTAACGCTAAAATTGGGACAATTGGATATAGCGGTGTTCTATATTTTAAGTCCTCTAATTTCCCGCCACCCTTTACGTACTGGCTTCTAAAGCGAAGTTGTGACAATGCAATGATAATCCAACTTGCAACTGCAGATAAACCAGCAACAGATAATAAGTACATATATACTGTATCCTCTGCCAAAAAGCTCGTTAGTAAAGATAGTGCCGCTACCGCAATTGTAACTACTAATGCCATAATCGGAATACCGCGTTTATTTACCTTTTTGAAGGAAGTTGGTGCCATTCCCTCATTTGCAAGTGACCATAGTATACGCGTTGCTGCATATAATCCTGAATTTGCTACAGACAATAAAGCAGTGATAATAACAAAGTTCATAATATCTGCTGCATATGGAATGCCGATCTTATCAAATACAACAACGAACGGGCTTTCAATAACCCCTGCATCTTTCCATGAAATTAAACCTACTAAAATCGTCATCGTTAAAATAAAGAACAACATAATACGCCATACTGTATTACGAATAGCACGTGGAATTGTTTTTTCTGGTTCTTGACTCTCCCCTGCTGCAATCCCAATTAACTCTGTACCTTGGAACGAGAAGTTAACTGTAATCATAGTAAGAAGTACCGCTGCAAGTCCATTTGGGAACAATCCGCCATCACTCACAAAGTTAGAAAAAAGAGGTGCTGCTTCTTTTCCGTCATATGGCAAGAAACCAAATAACGCACTACCACCAAGAACAATAAATGCAATAATTGTAATAACTTTAATACTTGAGAACCAAAATTCTAATTCCGCATAACTCTTTGCTGAAATAGCATTGGCCATATATAAAATAACTCCAAATACAAGACACCATACCCAAACATCTACATTTGGAAACCATCTTTTCATCATTAAACCGATCGATGTCAGCTCTAAGCCAACTGTAACTGCCCATCCAAGCCAGTAAAGCCATCCAATCATAAATCCTGTCCCCGGGCCGATAAACTTCGTCGCATATTTCTGGAAAGAACCAGAAACTGGCATCGCTACTGTTAGCTCACCGAGGCAAAGCATTGTTAAATACATAATAAATCCACCGACTAAATAAGAAAGAATTGCTCCTCCTGGTCCTGCTTGGTTAATAGTATAGCCTGATCCAAGAAAAAAACCTGTTCCGATTACCCCTCCAAGTGCAATCATAAATAAATGTCTACTCTTCATCGTGCGATGTAATTTCTCGTTCGTTGTTTGCTGCATCGTAATCCTCCCCTATAACTACCCTCTATCTCTTTTTAAAATTTTCTGATAACAAAAATATACACGAAAGCGGTTACAATTTCTATATAAAATTAAAACTTTTCTGATAAAATATATATTTTTTTATCTAAATTATAATTACACCCATAAAAAAAACAAATATCTTCCAAATCATAGCTCCTATACTATGTAAAAAATAAAAAACTCTTACATCTCATTTCATGTAAGAGTTAACGACTTTCCAATTTTCTAGATACAATTGATAAACTGTAATTGACAACAAAATACATAAACGCAACAAGTATTAATGTAGGAATCATATAATTTACGTTCTGTCCATTTATAATTTGGGCGTTATGCATAAGTTCTGGTAATGAGATCACAACCGCTAGTGATGTATCTTTTAATAAAGAGATAAATTGACTAACGAGCGGTGGTACCATACGTCGCAAAGCTTGTGGCAAAATAATATGCCAAAGTGTTTGTACGTATGATAATCCAGAGGCACGTGCTGCTTCAATTTGTCCTTTTTCAATCGATAATAAACCGCTTCGTACAATTTCTGATATCATCGCTGCTTCAAATATTGTTAAAGCAACAATGGCTGCCGTTTTAATCTCTAATTTCAGTCCAGCTTCTGGAAGCGCAAAATACGTAAAGAAGATGATTAAAAGTAATGGTAAATTACGAATGATTTCAACGATAAATCCTAATAAATGTGATACGACTGGGATTCTTGTATATCGCAGCGTCCCTACTACACTACCAATAATAAAACTAAGCAAAATTGCTACAACAGCTATTTCTAACGTAACAAGTAGTCCTTTTAATAAAAATAAGACATGATCGCCTGTATAAGCACCTCGAAAATCCATTTACACCGCTCCTTTCGCTAAGCGTTTCTCAAAGTAACGCACAAGCATACTAAGCGGTACAGTCAATAGTAAATAAAACATACCAACAAATATATATACATCGAATGTAACAAATGTTCTTGTTGAAATTAAATCCCCTTGATACATCAAATCTGCTCCGGCAATAATGCCAAGGATAGATGAGTTCTTTACTAAATTGAGAAACTGATTACCTAATGGTGGAATTACTATTTTAATAGCTTGTGGTAAAACGACATAATACATCGCTTGCACGTACGTTAGGCCCGAAGAACGCGCTGCTTCCATCTGTCCTTTGGGAACTGACAAGATTCCAGCTCGAATTGCTTCTGCAATAAACGCTGCTGTATAGATTGTAAGTGCGGCCGTCCCAGCAATAAACCCATTTAATGTAACACCCATTACTGGAAAAGCAAAATAAAATACAAATGCAATTAAAACAAGTGGAATATTCCGAATGAATTCTACATAAGCTGCGCCAAACCAATTCAAAACTCGAATGGGTGCAATTCGCATCACTGCCATAATCGTACCGAGAATAAAACTCCCAATCAGTGCAACAATGCTAGACATCACTGTATATTTAAATCCTTCTAAATACAAATCAAGATTGTTTGTAAGAATAGAAAAATCAGGCAAATGCTCCCCCCTCTTTCTTTACAAGAAGAGGATGAGTATCTCTCATCCTCTTACTCTTTCTATACTTTACTTCTCTGGTTTTTCACCAATCCATTTTTCATATAATTTATCGTATTCACCGTTTGCTTTCATCTCTTTTAACAAATCATTAATTACCTTTGTTAAATCAGTTGCTCCTTTTTGAACAGCAATTCCATACGGTTCATCCGTGAAAATCTTTCCAACAACTTGATAATTTGCATCTTGTTTTGCCATGCCGTATAAAATAGCGTTATCCGTTGTAAGGACATCCCCTTTTCCTGCTTTTAATGCTGTAAATGCCTCACTATAATTTTCAAATTCTAGTACTTTCGCCTCTGGGGACTTTTTACGAATATTTTGCGTAGAAGTTGATCCTTTTACCGCCAATACTGTCACACCACTTTTCACATCATCAATACTCTTAATCTTGCTTCCTTTTTTTACAAGTAATGACTGCCCTGCTTTAAAATATACATCTGAAAAATCAACTTCTTTTTTACGCTCTTCTGTAATTGTCATCGTTGCGATAATCGCATCAATATCACCGTTTTTCAACATTGGAATACGCGTTTTAGAAGTTACCTCTTTTAATTCTAATTTACTCTCGTCTCCGAGAATTTTTTTCGCAAGCGCTTTTGCTACATCAACATCAAATCCTTCTACCTTCCCTGTTGCAGGATCTTTTAATCCAAATAAGTTTGTATCATTCTTAACCCCAACTACTAATTTCCCACGCTTTTTAATTTGATCTACCACTTTTCCGCCTGAAGTTTCTTTAGAAACTTCTTTGGACGTTTCCTTCTTACTCCCGCAACCTGCTATGATAAGAGCAAATAAGCATGAAAATACAATTAAAACGAACAGTTTCTTCATTTTAAACATAAAACCCCTCCTCTAATGATTTAACACTCGGCTTAAAAACAATCGTGCTCTTTCTTGCTTTGGATTTGCAAAGAAGTCTACTGGCTTTGTATCTTCAATGATTTGCCCTTCATCCATGAATATAATGCGGTCTGCTACTTCACGTGCAAATCCCATTTCATGAGTGACGACAACCATCGTCATCCCTTCCTTTGCTAGGGTTTTCATTACATCAAGCACTTCTCCAATCATTTCTGGATCAAGTGCAGAAGTTGGCTCATCGAATAACATGATTTCTGGTTTCATCGCTAATCCCCTTGCAATCGCTACCCGTTGCTGTTGTCCACCAGATAATTGCTGCGGATACACATTCGCTTTCTCTGGAATTCCCACTTTTTCTAAATAATACATTGCTGTTTTTTCCGCTTCTTCTTTTGAAGTCTTATTCACTTTTATTGGTGCAAGTGTAATATTTTGGAGCACTGTTTTGTGTGGATATAAATAAAAATGTTGAAACACCATTCCAATATTCCGGCGTAACTCATTCATATCTGTTTTCGGATTATGTACTTCAACATCTTGTACTACTAAGTCTCCTTCTGTGATTGTTTCCAATTGGTTAATGCAGCGAAGTAATGTACTTTTTCCAGATCCCGATGGTCCTACGATTACAACTACTTCTCCTTTTTGGACTTGTAAATTAATATTTTTCAAAACTTGAAAGTTACCATAAAACTTGTTTACATTACGAAAAGCAATCAATCTTTTTCCCCCTTTCTGACCCAATTATTAATAAAGTGAAGCTTACCTGATTCAAATTTTATTCGGCCATGCAAATAGAAATTCCCATTATTTGAACAATAACGGACAGATACACTCCACTTTATTGTTTTGCAAATACTCTATTATGACACTTCTTCTTTCTTATCTTTTCCGTATTCGTGTTCCCAGAAATCCGCATTTTTGATTCCTAGCTCCTTTGGGTCAAATACAGGATCTTTTCCTTCTTTTTTCTGTTTTTCATAGTCTTTCAGTGCTAGCAGTGCCGGTTTTTGTAAAAGTATGATTGCAATGATATTGACCCATGCCATAATCCCTACACCGATATCTCCAAGCGCCCAAGCTGTTGCTGCTGTTTTGACACAGCCGTAGAATACAACACCTAAGAAAACAATTTTTAAAACAAGTGACATCCATGGACGATCCTTATCACGATTTAAATAGGCAATATTCGTTTCTGCAATGTAGTAATACGCCATAATCGTTGTAAAAGCAAAGAATAATAGAGAAATTGCAACAAAACCATTTCCAAATCCAGGAAACACAGATTCTACTGCAGCTTGTGTATATCCAGGACCTGGTTCTACACCATTCAGTTTATTCACAATGAAATTTTTTCCGCTTGCATCAAATACGTTATACATGCCTGTAATAATCATCATAAATGCTGTTGCTGAACAAACGAATAATGTATCAATGTAAACGGAAAAAGCTTGCACAAGGCCTTGCTTTGCTGGATGAGATACTTCAGCAGCTGCAGCCGCATGTGCCCCAGTTCCTTGACCAGCTTCATTCGAATAAATACCACGTTTTACTCCCCAAGAAATCGCTAAACCAATAATTCCTCCAAACGCAGCATCTAAGGCAAATGCACTTTTTAAAATCAACATGAATGCTTCTGGCAACTTTTCGATATTCATAGCTACAATTACACAAGCAACAAGAATATATCCAGCTGCCATAAACGGTACAACAACTTGAGCTACATTAACAATTCGCTTAACTCCACCAAAAATAATAAGTGCTAATACAACAACTAATACTGCTCCTGAAACAGATGTATTAATACCAAAAGCTGTTTCTAAACTCAAAGCAATACTATTTGCTTGAACACCTGGAAGTAGCATCCCTGTTGCAAGAATTGTAGCAGCGACAAACACAAGTGCATACCACTTAACCCCTAAGCCTTTTTCAATGTAATAAGCTGGACCACCACGAAATTGCCCTTGATGCTTCGTTTTATATATTTGAGCAAGTGTTGATTCCACATAAGCAGAGCCTGCCCCTAAAAACGCCACAGCCCACATCCAAAAGACAGCCCCTGGACCACCAAAAGCAATCGCTGTTGCTACACCAGCAATATTCCCCGTTCCAACGCGCCCTGATAGAGAAAGTGCTAACGCTTGGAAAGAAGAGACACCCGCTTCCGATTTTTCCCCTTGAAATGTCAGTCTTACCATTTCACCTGCATGCCTAACTTGTAAAAATCTCGTTCGTATTGAAAAATATAAACCTACTCCTAAACATAAATAAACAAGTGCGGGACTCCATACAATATTATTTAGCCAAGTAACAAAGGACTCCAATCCATTCCCCCTCCTTTTATTTTATAAAGAATATTCAGAATATATAAAAATTATAAATGTATCTATAGTCTATGACAATATTATTTTGATAAAACAAACATATTTTTGTATAAAAAAACAAAGTATATATTCGATATATATACTTTGTTACGTTACATGTGTATTATATATTCACAATGGCTTCCTGCTTTATAATCCTTACATAAAGCGCTTCTGCTAGTTCTTGGAAATATACTGGCATTTCTTTTCCTTTGAATTTTTTCTGAATCGTACCATATAAACCGATATCACGAAGACGTAAAAATAGTGGTAGTGATTCATACCAACTTTCTTCTAATTGATGTTCCAATTCATATCCTTTTCTTAATACTTGTAATTGTTTACGTACAAACAATGTTTTCTCTTGTTCAGTCCATGCATTTGAAAGAACAGAATAATAAATAACCATCGCTAAATCATGAATAAAATAATTATACGTTGCATCATCAAAATCAAAAATTGTCAATTCTTTCCCATCATAATGGAAATTCCCTTGATGAATATCGCCGTGCATAAGTCCAAAAGTTCCCTTTTCTATCGGAAGCATCTTTATTTTATCAATTAATGCATATGCAATCTTTTTTACTTGTCTATCTTCTAGCTCATTAATAATCGCTTTCTCCTCTACTTCCCAGGTATCACGATATTCCGTTTTTGGATAATCAATTGTAAGACGATGCAGTTGACCAATCGCTTTTCCCCATGCTTCAAAAAAATCATCGCCCCAATACACTGATGTTTCTCCTTTTACTCTCTCTCCTTTGGCATATGTAAAAAGAGAAGTATAAAAGATAGTTCCATCTGCTGCTTGTATCCCTTCTACAAGTTTTTTAGATATTGAACAATGTGGCGCAGCAACCTTAGCTCCGTTCTCTGCAAGATACCGTAAAAAGTCTAACTCTGCTTCCACCTGTTTTTTAAATCGATGAGAAGAGTGCGTTAATCTTAATACGTAAGATTCCCCGCTTTCATGCTTTGCATGAAAAATATAGTTTTCAAAATCACCAAGTGGTGTTTCTTCCACTGTAACGTTAAATCGTCTTGCAGCTTCCTCCAAAATTTCAGTTGTAAAAACTCTCTCTACAGCTATTTCCATATGTATTCCTCCTTTATGTATCCTTATATTTAATTCGATAGGAATATGAAAAAATACTGCTATGATGATTAAAAAACTCAAACTCTATCTGACAACAAAAAACAGATTGATTTATCAAATCAATCTGTACAATATTTGAAAGAAATTATCCAAAAAATGTTTAAATTATAGCTAAAGATATAACGCTATCACCTTATCCTTGTATAAGTACGAGAATCTTTATATTTACCTATCCTCACCTTCTGTCTGCATTGAGTTGAATGTCTAGTTCAATTTCAATGCATCTCCTTGGAACATATTTTGATCTTCACCGTTATCTACAAATGTGAACATGACATAGAATGTGTCATCATCACCAGGAGCAAGTCCATCTCCTTCTCGATCTACAACACCTTTTTGCACAAGGTCAAGTACATTTCCATTTTGCGTAGCTTTCTTCAACTCAGACAATGTAGTAGACCGTACAGGCACTGTATTTTTGTCCAAGTTCCATAAGAAATCGACGCGGATGTGATCACCAAAATGACCCTTTCTTTAGAAAAACTGAGTGTGCGAGAATGTCCTCTTTCATGGTATCTAATGTCTAGTTCATATTCTTGTTTTACAGATTTTATTTTACTTGCTATTGCTTGCTTGAGCCCTAATTGTTGTGTTGGATATGGCTTTAAAGCATAAATAGAATAGCGAACTTCGCTTAAACTCCCTCTTAATTTTCTTATACTTTTCTCCACTACTTGCTGCATATCAGTTGGTTTATCACGGTATTTTTTCTGAGCTGATTCTAGTTGAAATATCACCCCGGCCAATGCTTGTGCTATACCATCATGAATTTCGCGTGCAATTCGATTTCTTTCTTCTAAAATCATCCTTTTTTCTTGTTCGGAAATAAGTATTCTCGTTTTAACTATGTTAGCTAATTGATTAGAAAAAGTTTCTAATAGCTGCACGTCTTCTAGAAAAAAGCCAGAACTTCTACTTTTTCCCGTAACAAACATTCCGATTAACTCATCATTTACAATAAGAGGAAAATAAACAAGAGAGCGTATAACGTCCTCAAACACTCCATCTCCCGGTGCTGTACCAATTTTCCAATTATTAAAAACGATATTTTTAGTTATCCCTTCAAACTTTTCTGCATAATTAGAATAATCAGTTATTTTTTCCTTCAACTTGCCATCTTTCAACTGAATACTCCATCCATCTTCGCCTTTTGTCCATAATACATATGCTTGTATCCCTAGAAATCCTTTAAGTGATTTTTTTATATGTTGCAGATTTCCATCAGATCATCCACGGCTTATTTCGGTCGTAATAAGAAAGAATTCATACAATCTTTCTTTTTCCATCCGTACTCGTGCAGAAAATGAACTAATAATAGAAATTGCCACAAGCGGAAAGAAGAAGAAAAAAAATACAATTTCATTCATTTCTAAACGATATTGCGTACCTAATATATGCATAAGAGCAGCATAGAATAAACAAAAACTTTCACAAAGAAATACTGATATGTTTTTTTGATTCCATCGACGCAACGAATATGGCTGAGGAAGGAGTACTATTAATAAATCATAAAAAAGGTTGTTGAAAAAACAAAAGAATATGCTAAACAACAGTAAAAGTATTAATTTTTCATATAAAACTGCCATATTCATCCCACTCGTCAACAAAAGCATACATTTGCTAGAAAACCATTCTGCTAGTATAAGGCTAAGAGCATGCTGAGTACTATTAAAAAAGTATCCTTTCTACCGGCGAACGGCGGAGTAAGTGGATAATTAATGTAACAAACACAAGAGAGAGCACAGTTATATGTGTGCCAAACAACAAAAGCATAGAATAAATGATTGGAAAGCTAAGTGAGCTTACTCCCCTCCAGAATCGTACAGGAAAATACTCAGTAATCCCCATAAATAGTATTAACAATACTATTATCGTTCGATGAGAAGGGATTTTAATTTCAAGTAAAGATATAGTTATAGTAATCAAACCAAGAAAAGAAATAAAATAAAGATAAAAACTAGCAACTTTTTCTCTCATAGAAATAGAATCTACATCTTTCAAAACAGTCCCTTCTTTCTTTGTAAAAATATATTTTCTCTATTATCCAACAAAAAACCGGCACTGGCAAAATGGAAAAACCTCCACTAGCCAATCACCGGCTGTGTACGAAACCTAAAAAGGCAAGACACAATACTAGTATAAATCACTTTCCATAAATTCCCTATTAATCAAATGATGTAATTGTACATATCATTGGACGTAATCTCTATAGTACAAAAGGTATATATGAATGGTGTAATTTACTCCTGAAGTAGCGGTGTTTTAAATTAATAAGAGGTTGGATGCTATTAGCATCCAACCTCTTATTCCAATTATTTAGTAAATCGATACACAATAGATTCATATGGTCTAAGTACAAGGTTTCTAATATCTTCACCTGAATCCTCATAATTTGATATTAATATTTCTTGCTTTATTTCGTTTCCTATAACTTTGTCTGGTACAGAATATACAATTGTTTCTTCATAAAAATTATTGACAACGAGTAGCATTTCATCTTCTAGCTCACGTGTATATACCCATACATTTGGGTGGTTTGCATCTATAATTGCATATTTACCATTTGTAATAACATTATATTTCTTTCTAAGTTCAATTAGCTTTTTATAGTGATAGAAAATAGATTGTTTATCTTCAAGTGCCTTTTCCACATTAATTTCTTTATAATTCTCTGCAACAGAAATCCACGGTGTATTTGTTGTAAAGCCAGCATTTTCTTCTGTATTCCACTGCATAGGCGTACGCGAATTATCACGAGATTTTTGCTGCAAAATGCCAATGATTTCTTCATCTGACATTCCTTTTTCCTGCTTCATTTCATAAATATTTAAAGATTCCACATCACGATATAAATCTATATTATCAAACTCTGGATTTGTCATCCCAATTTCTTCACCTTGATAAATATAAGGTGTTCCTTGTAACATATGCAGCGCAGTAGCTAACATTTTTGCTGATTCGTTTCTATATTTTTTATCATTACCAAAACGCGATACGATGCGCGGTTGATCATGATTACACCAAAATAATGCGTTCCATCCTCCACCATCTTGCATCTCAGTTTGCCACTTCGACATAATTTCTTTTAATTGACCGAAATTGAAATCTGCTCTTGTCCATTTCTCTCCATTTGGATAATCTACCTTTAAATGATGAAAACTAAATGTCATACTTAATTCCCTACGCCCTGGATCCGAATACTTAATACAATTCTCAATTGTTGTAGAGGACATCTCTCCAACTGTAATCACATCTTTTCCTTCAAACACTTCGTAATTCATCTCTTGTAAATATTTATGAACACGCGGTCCATCTGTATAATATTTACGTCCGTCGCTTGTAGCCGCTGTTCCTTCGTCATCTAAAAATCGTTGATCTTTCGAAATTAAGTTAATTACATCAAGACGGAATCCTTTAACCCCTTTTTCAAGCCAAAAGCGCATCATCTCGTATACTTCTTTTCGTAGTTGTTCATTTTCCCAATTTAAATCAGCCTGTGTTTTATCAAATAGATGCAAATAATATTGCTTTGTTTTCTCATCATACTCCCAAGCGGAGCCGCCAAACTTAGACTGCCAATTATTCTTTTCATCGCGCCATATATAAAAATCACGGTACGGGCTATTTTTATTTTCACTCGCTTCTTTGAACCATTTATGCTCCGTTGAACTATGATTTACAACGATATCAAGCATAATATCAATCTCATGTTTTCTCGCTTCTGCTAGTAATTCTTCAAATTCCTCCATCGTTCCATAAGATGGATCTATTGAATAATAGTCGCTCACATCATAGCCATTATCATTTTGCGGTGAACGGTAAATTGGTGTTAACCAAATATAATCAATACCTAGTTCTTTTAAATAACCTAATTTCTCTGTTACACCTTTTATATCGCCTGTTTCTGTATTGTAATAGCTATTAAAGCTTTTGGGATAAATTTGATAGACAACGCTTTTATGCCAATCTTTCATGCTCCCCTGCCTCCTACTTCTGTTTTACTCGTTTTCCAAATAACCATGTTAAAACAAATGGAATCACTATCGCAATTACCATACCAACCACAAACATTGGAATCGATTTCGGAATGATAGAAATAAATGCTGGTAATCCGCCAATTCCAATTGCTGGTGCTAATACCCCATTTAACGTGATAAATACTGCTGCAACTGCCGATCCTGTAATAGCTGCATAAAACGGAAATTTATTTCTTAAATTCACCCCAAACATCGCTGGCTCTGTAATACCGAAGTATGCTGAAATCGCCGATGTTGACGCCATACTTTTATCATTTTGATTTTTAGAAATCCAAAACATTGCAAGCGCTGCACTACCTTGTGCGAGGTTAGAAAGTGCAATCATTGGCCAAATAAATGTGCCACCATTTTGCGCGATTAACTGTAAATCAATTGCAATAAACATATGATGCATACCCGTAATAACTAACGGTGCATACAATGCGCCAAATAATACTGCGCCAAGTACAGGAACTGTTTCATATACGCCAACTAAGCCAGCTGTTAATAAATCACCGATATGACGTGTAACTGGGCCAATAACTCCTAACGCTAATACACCAGTTACAACAATTGTTGTAATCGGAACAACTAATAATTGAATCGCATTTGGTACACGTTTCTTAAGAAAAATCTCAACTTTACTTAAAACAAATGCCGCTACTAATATCGGTAAAATTTGTCCTTGGTAACCTACTTTTTCAATTTGGAATAATCCTAAAATATTGAAGTACTCTATTTTTTGTCCATCTAGGCCTGCTGCTGCTTTTCCATAATTCCATGCATTTAATAAATCAGGATGTACAAGCATTAACCCCATAACAATACCCAGTATCGGGCTGCCGCCAAACCGTTTCGTCGCTGACCAACCAACAAGTGCTGGTAAAAATACGAATGCCGTATTCGCCATCATATTAATTAAATCCCATAGTCCACCTAAGTTTGGATATACCTCCAATAAGTTCTTTCCATCAAAAAATAAATCCTTAGCGCCTAATAAATTATTAACACCCATCAATAAACCAGCTGTAACAATTGCTGGTAAAATCGGCATAAATACATCAGAAAATATTTTGACAAACTTTTGCATTGGATTTAATTTTTGATTCCCCGAATCCTTTACATCCGCTACTGTCGATTCCTCCATACCTGCAAGCGTTATCAATTCTGCGTATACTCGATCTACATCTCCTGGGCCAATAACAATTTGAAATACACCAGCGTTATGAAATACACCTTTCACTAATGAAACCGCTTGTAATTTATCGTTATCTATTTTACTTTCATCCTTCAGTGCAATACGTAATCTCGTTACACAATGCGCTGCTTGGTCAATATTTTCTTTCCCACCGATATATTGCAACACTTGTTCTGCTGTCTTACGATAATCCTTCCCCATACTCCGTCCCTCTTTTCTTTTTTTGATACCGTTTACAAATACATATTAACTCGTATNNATACGAGTTAATATGTATTTTTTATTTGTTCTCAAAATATACAAAAAAAGATGAAACACTGTACGGTTTCATCTTTTTATTTTCTCCGCGCCACATCAGAAAAATGAAAAATATCAAGTCGGTGACGTGATTCTGTATATTCAAATTGACTACCATCATAAAGATGCGTAAAATTTTTCACAACAACAACATAGTCAGTTCCATTTAAATCTAAATACTTTCTATCGTCATCTGTACAAGGTTGCACTTCAATAACACGCTGTGAATAACTAATATGTAATCCTAATTCTTTCTCAATATATTTATAAATCGATTTCTCAGCTATTTCCTTTGTTAACTCTGGAATATGTTCAGATACAAAATAATTCACATCTAAGATTACCTTTTCTCCGTCAATATTTCGAACACGTTTAATATGATCTATCTTCGTTCTCGTTTTTACATTCAATAATTTTGCTAGCTCTTTCGTCGCTAAGATTTTCTCCATCTCTACTACATTTGTTATACATTGGCGCCCTAATCGTTCATTTTCCTCCTGAAAACTCACAATACCTCCAAAGTTAAATTCAATGTTTTTTCGTTTTAAAACAAAAACACCTTTACCATGTATTTTCTGTACGTATCCACGTTCCTGCAATAAATCAACAGCTTTTCTTACCGTCCCACGGCTCGCTTCATACTGCTTCATCAATTCTGTTTCAGATGGGATTTTGCACCCCTCTGTTAACTTGCGATTATCAATTGAATCACTTATCTCCGTATAAATCTGTTCATACTTACTCATCATTTTGAATAACCCCTCGTCACCTTCTATTTCTACTTGTATTATAGCATGACAGAAATTCATGCCAATCTCTTACTTATTTTCCAGCACAAGAAATATCTATATAAATATTTAGTCACCAATGCGCATTTTTATAATTTTTTTCAGATTTCTCTTTTCATTCCAAAAAACATGTAGTATACTAACTTCAAAATCAGAGGAGAAAGGGAGCAAAGAACTATGCTTATGAATACAACTGTAGTTACATTTGCACAAAAACATCATCATCATACTTAACCCTTGAAACCTAGCGGAAAAATTACGCGTAGGTACAAGGGTTATTCCCGTTGTACCTACGTTAGGCAAAAAGAGCCATGTAGGTATTTTTTATCTACATGGCTCTTTTTTATTTTCAAAAAACGTTAGTAAAAAGATGATGAATAAGCAAAACTACTACAAAGGAGATAGCCAAACATGGAAACGAAAAAATGGGGTTTATGGATTTTAACAGCATTTGTTGTTGGAAATATGGTTGGAGGCGGCGTATTTATGCTTCCATCGAATTTAGCGCAAGTATCAGGACCAATGGGATCAACACTTGCATGGACAATTACAGGACTTGGTGTATTTATGATTGCTCTTGTATTTGGTAACCTTGCAGTTCGTAAACCGGAATTAAAAGCTGGTCCACAAAGTTATGCACAAGCAATGTTCACCTCGCAAAAGGCCGGTAAGGTTGCTGGATATAGTATGGCATGGGGATACTGGGCTGCTAACTGGGCTGCAACTGCTTCTGTTATTATTTCATTTGCAGGATACCTATCTACATTCTTCCCAGTTTTACAAAGTAAGCAAGTTCTTTTTTCGCTAAACGGATTTTCATTAGAACTCGGAAAAGGATTAACATTTGCTGTATGTAGCATTATGCTATGGGGCATTCAATATATTCTTTCTCAAAATATTGATCGTGCAGGTAACATGAACCTACTTGCAACAATCGCAAAAATTATCGGATTTACAATGTTCATTGTCATCACACTATTTATTTTTAATGCTTCTAATTTTGGCGATGGGCAAACATTTATGAACGAGGCTGGAAAGGCAATTCCATTAGGTGGTCAAGTAAATGCTGCTGCCATTGCAACACTTTGGGCATTTATAGGGATTGAATCAGCAGTTATGCTATCCAACCGTGCAAAGTCTCAGCGTGATGTGAAAAAGGCAACAATTTTCGGGTTAATCATTGCCCTTCTTATTTACATGTCAATTACTTTACTAACAATGGGTGCCCTTCCGCAAGATGCTTTAAAAGATTCTCAAAAACCGTTAGTAGATGCTTTAAACCTAGCAATCGGTAATAAAGGTGCTTACATCATGGCACTGCTTGCACTTGTATCATTATTCGGATCTACCGTTGGCTGGATTGTTGTAAGTTCAGAAGTTCCTTATCAAGCAGCAAAGAACGGACTTTTCCCAAAATTCTTTGGAAAAACAAACAAAAAAGGCAGTCCGTCAAAATCATTGCTTGTTACAAATATTATGACGCAAATTTTCCTGTTCTCAACAATATCTGGCACGGTTTCAGAAGCTTATAATTTTGCCATTGTTGTTGCAACTTTAGCTTATTTAATTCCATACCTTGTTTCCACTCTATACCAATTAAAACTTGTTGTTACAGGAGAAACATACGATATAACACCAGGCTCTCGAATAAAAGATGGAATCATTACCGTACTTGCACTCGGATACTCTATTTGGGTAATTAAAACAGGAACAGCTGATCTGAAAACATTTTTCTTAGGCATTGGATTATTTATATTAGGACTCATTCTTTACCCAATTCTTATGAAAAATTCAGCATCATCCATGGCAAAGCAACAAAATACGAAAATTAGCTAATCCCAAAAGCTGTTAACTACAATTTATCTAAAAAATAAGTTGTTAGTTAACAGCTTTTTTTAATCAGTCGCATCTAAAGTTCCGCTTACTTACGAATTAGATTAGCTATACGCACGATTGCCTTAACTACTAAAAAACAGATTACAATAGTCTGTTTTTTATCACTTATTTATTAATAACCCCCATATGGATATTGTGTTGGATACGGCATTGGATATGTTGTTGGGTATGGTGTAGGGACCGGCATTGGATATGGTGCTGGATACGGCGCCGGATAATAGCCTCCGCCGCTCGTTAATGCTCCAGCTGTTAGTCCGCCTAGCATCCCGCCCGCAAAACTTCCAACTGGGGCAAATGTGCCTCCTCCCCATCCCCAACTACTACCGCCGCCATGGTGATGATAGCCTCCGTGATTATGGCCTCCGTGGTGATTATGGTGATGATAACCTCCATGATTGTGACCTCCGTGGTGATTATGGTGATGTCCACTATGGTTCCGCATCTCATTCATTTTATCTTCATCTCCCTTTGTTCTAATTATTCACTACCATAAACCTGACAAATATAGAAATTATAAGTAGTCCTCACTCTCCTCCTTCCATCAATATGGGCTATATGAATAGTATGGATAGCCATATCAACCAAATGGACGACTGATTCTATGCATATCATTCAAACTCCTTTTCATATAAAAACGTAATAATATACGCTATGTGGGACAAATGTGGAAGGCATGAGCAAAATATCTATGTTGGTACAAAAAAATAAAACGTTTATAATAGAAATGTTAGAAGACTGCTTCCATATAAGAAGCATATATTTAAGAAAGAATAGGTGAAATTTATACAGATGAAAAAACCCATCGTTCAGTTATTGTTTGTATTTATCATTATATCGATTGTGCTTTTCCTTTTAGATACATCCAATATTTCACTATATACTTTTATTGGTGCTTTATGGTCTATTACAATTATCGGAATTTCTTTCGTAATTTTCATTGAAAATCGTTCCCCACAAAGCACATTAGCATGGTTTTTAGTATTGGCTCTTCTCCCTATTATCGGTGTACTTCTATACTCTATTTTTGGCCGCAGTCGCTGGAGAAGAAAAAAACATCTCCACCGTTCAGAAGAGCAGCGAAAATTGTTCCGTGAAATATTAGAAGGCAGACGTGAAGATATATTAGCCATATCTTCCCTAAGTGAACACTCAACACATTTAACAAAAGTGGTGCAAAAATTTGGAGGCGGCCCTGTTGCCGATGCAACAACCACAAAACTTTTAACTAACGGTGAACAAACATTTCCAGAAATTTTACAAGCGATTGAACAGGCGAAGCACCATATACATATTCAATACTACATTTATCGAGCTGATGAAATTGGTACACAAATTCGAGACGCTTTAATAAAAAAAGCAAATTCCGGTGTAATTGTACGCTTCCTTTATGATGGACTCGGAAGCAATACGTTGCGAAAACGCTTCTTACAGCCTATGAAAGATGCTGGAATTGAAATTGTGGAATTCGATCCTATATTCTCAGCGTGGCTACTTGAAACAGTCAATTATCGTAACCATCGTAAAATCATCATTATCGACGGAGAAATTGGTTTTACCGGCGGACTCAACGTTGGTGATGAGTATCTTGGTCGTTCTAAAAAATTCCCAATTTGGCGTGACAGTCACTTACGAATAGATGGGAAAGCATTGTACAAATTACAAGCAATATTTCTTGAGGATTGGCTCTATGCCTCTAGTGGTTTAAATACATATTCTTGGGATCAATTTATGAATACAAAATACTTTCCTGGCAAAGAAATTTCTGATGCAGAAGGTGCTGTTCAAATTGTAGCAAGTGGACCAAGTTCAGATGATACAAGCATTCGCAATACGTTACTTGCTGTTATAGCTTCTGCTAAGAAATCAATTTGGATTGCGACACCCTACTTCATTCCTGATCAAGAAACATTAACATTACTTCGTTTAAGTGCACTGGCTGGAATAGATGTCCGCATTCTATATCCGGGTAAAAGTGATAGTATCATTAGTGATCAAGCATCTCAATCATACTTTACACCACTCCTAAAAGCAGGAGCTTCAATTTACAGCTATAAAGATGGTTTTATGCACGCTAAAATTGTACTCGTTGATGATACAATTGCAACAATTGGCACGGCAAATATGGATGTCCGCAGCTTTGAACTAAATTATGAAATCATTAGCGTACTTTATGAATCCAAAACAGTTCTTGATATTAAACATGATTTTGAAGAAGATTTTAACCATTCCACTGAAATTAGATGGAAGTCATTCCAAAAAAGAAGTATTAAAAAACGAATACTAGAATCTCTAATGCGTCTAATTTCCCCTTTACTATAAATATGAAAAAAGTAATCAAAGTAAATTTGGTTACTTTTTTCTTTTATAATGTCGTACTCTTCTCCCCTCTCCTTTTCTTTGCATACCATATTAAAACAAGTTATCATAAGATGTATTGTTTACTTTATGAAAATAATGTTAGGTGGGAAATACATGTTAGAACAATTTCATATACATGCTGATTTAAAACAGCAATTAGCAACAATTCACGAAAAAAATAAACAAGTAGTTGGTGAAAATGCACATTTAATCGGAACAAAAATGTACAAAGCATCGGATAACAGCATTATTGAAGATGCAATTACAGCCCTTCTGCTTGGCAAAAATATTTTATTAAAAGGACCAACTGGAAGTGGAAAAACCGTTCTTGCAGAAACGCTATCTTCCTTATTCCAAAAACCAATGCACAGTATTAACTGTTCTGTCGATTTAGATGTCGAGGGTATTTTAGGATATAATACTTTAAAAACAAAAGACGGAGCATCTGAAGTTTCCTTCGTTGATGGTCCTCTTATGAAAGCGATGAAAAATGGACACTTCCTATATATCGATGAAATTAATATGGCAAAACCGGAAACACTTCCTCTTCTTCATGGTGCATTAGATTACCGTAAAATGATCACAAACCCATTTACACAACAAGTTGTATATGGTGATGAAGAATACCGTGTAATCGCTGCAATCAACGAAGGTTACGTTGGAACAAGCGAACTAAATGAAGCATTAAAAAATCGATTTGTTATCATTGAAGTTCCTTATATTCAAGGTAATACATTAAAACAACTATTATTATCTGAATCAAAATTGAAAGACATTGCAACAATTGAAAAGTTTGTTGCATTCGCAAGTGACCTCATGCCACTTGCCCGTGACGGACGCGTAAGTGAAGAAGCAGCAAGTATTCGTGGTATTATTGACGCATGTGACTTAGGTGTATATATTCCTGTTATACGTGCAATTGAGCGAAGCATTATTGCAAAATTAAATGATGAAACAGAACAAATGACTGTCCGTGAATTAGCAGAAAGCTATTTCTTTGAGGGATAATTCATGAGACAAATTTTTAGTGACAAAAAAATTGATGCGTCGCTGTTTCTTCAAATGGAAAATTTAATGTATGCTCTTCTAAAAGAAGATGATGCTTACTTAGAGTATGGCTATAAGGCATATTACGACGAAATCGAAAAGAAAGTTGTCATCAGTCACTTTTGGGATGATCGTAAAGAAGAGGATATGGTAATCGGCTTAAAAAGCGAAGTGTTTTTAAAGGCACTTGGTAATAAACATTACTCAGACATGAAGCTCATTCGTTCTTATGCAATTGAATTGCAAGATTCTCCTCTTAAAAAATTTTTAACACAATTATTTGTTCTGTTAGAAGATTTACGCGTAGAGGAAATTGTCAAAAACTTACGTCCTGGTACAAAACACATTTTTAAAAGACGTAAAGAGATGTACCGTAATTACTTCGGTTCACAAAATGAAATCAACCGTGTTCGTAACTATCATGGAGACCGTCTATTTTGTCTATGCTATCTTTCTTTAACAAGCGATAAATACGAAATGTTTCACAACGAATATTTTGAGCAAATTGAAGCTATTTTACATGAAACATTTCAAGCTCGTAATACAGAAGATACAATGTATATCATTGAAAAAATTCGCTATCGCTTAGAAGGTTTTCTTGAAAATGATATGATTAACAACTACTTTGGACACGCACCGCTATATTTATCTGTTATTGCCGAAGAAAAAGATGGGCGCGTCGAAGATTTAGCAAATGATGATACTCAAATCGTAGATGATGAGAATAAAAATAAAATTAATGAAAGCTTCTCGACATGGCATCGTGAAAATAAAAATAACGAAAACGAGAACTTTTTACGCTTTGAATTAGAAAGCGGAACAAAAACAAATATGATGGGTGATACTGCTCGTGAATCAGAAGATGGCGATCAAGCACTTGGTTCTGTACAGGGGACTTCTCAAAAAAGTACGCAATCAAACTTCGATCAGGCAGATGCGCAAGATGCGAAAGCTTCACACGCTTCTAGTCAAAATGAAGGCATATACGGTAAATATAACGTCGGTGCCTCTCATACATTTAAAGAAGCACGCAAGCCAAATCCTGATGATAAAAAAGATTATCAAGCGATCAAATCAGTCATTAATAAAGATGTAAAAGAGTTAAAGAAAATCATTGAGAAGACGATCGAAAATAAAACCAACGCAAATAGTGATAAATATTACGGAAGACTTCGTAAAAAATTCCTTCGTATTTATACAGAAAAGCAACCGCGGATGTTTTATAAAAAAGGGCAGGAATCACAAGAGCTTGATGTTGCCTTTCAGCTATTAGTAGACTGCTCGGGCTCTATGTATAACAAAATGGAAGAAACGAAAAAAAGTGTTGTTCTGTTCCATGAAGCGTTAAAGTCATTGAAAATTCCACATGCAATTAGCGGATTTTGGGAAGATGCTTCTAGTGCGACACCAGAAGATAAACCAAACGTGATTCATGAAGTAGTAACATACAAGAATTCAACCCTTCCAAACGTTGGACCTGAGATTATGCAACTTCGCGAAGAAGAAGACAATCGTGACGGTTACATTATCCGTATCGTTTCAGAAAAACTTGCAAAAAGACCAGAGAAACATAAGTTCCTACTCGTATTTACAGACGGTGAACCATCTGCTTTAGACTACCAACAAGATGGTATTTTAGACACACATGAAGCTGTTAAACTCGCTCGTAAAAGCGGTATGGAAGTTATCGGTATCTTTATCGAAGAAGGCGAAGCGAAAGAAGCGACATATCAGTTAATGAAAAATATTTACAATCATCATTTCCTAGTTGCCAATCATGCTGAAGATTTACGATTGAAGATTAAGCCGTTATTGAAGAAATTATTACTGAAGACGATTGAATAGCAAACAGGGTCCTATATGGGCCCTGTTTTTTAGTCGTTATTTGTTGAGCAGTCGATGTTCTCCTTTCGAATTGCCGATAAAATTCCATTTACTATTTTGTTTCTTTTTGAAATTTATATGGAATAGATGTTTTTAATAACGATTCAATTCCCCCATCATAATATGGAAACCGCTCGTTTGCCGCTTTCATATCAACCCATTCTATTGCCGAAATTTCATCCACATCCTGTACATCAATATCCCCATCTATCACATTGGCGTGAAAAGTAATCAACAATGCATGGTTGCCTACGTCAGTAAAAAACTTTTCGTTTATTGCTGCAATCCCCTGTATCTCTACAGTTAAACCGGTTTCTTCCTTTGCCTCTCTTACAGCTGCAGCTTCTAATGTTTCTTCTTTTTCCACTGCGCCTCCTGGCAATGACCAAACATCTTGTTCTACATTATGTACCATTAATACTTGATCTCGTGCCTTATTATAAATAAGTGCATATACAACATCGACTCTTTTCATATGTGTTTCCCCCTATTGTACTTTTTACATATCTAATCCTGATTCAATTTCCGATAAAGTGAAACTTTAATCAGTGGTGTTTTCTTCATCCCCTACTAATTATCAGCCTGTTCCCCACGTATCTTCCTTATCCCTCTTTCTGAATAATGAAAAATTCATAGAAATCTTTTTGGGTATATTAAGGAAGAAGTCTACTATCAAATATATTTGAAAGGATGTTTCATTTGTCCCCAAAAAAGGATGAACAATATACGGATGTTACAGTTGCTGAAGCAAGACATGAATTTGTCATTCCCGAAGAGTTTCCTGATGGGCCTTACGGTTCCTCCACTAACAGAAAGTTAGGAAAATCGTCTCCTTGGGAGGATGATCAAAAAACACATAAGGCATTTAGTTACGAATATGAAAAACCTTATGAAGAAACAAAGCAGCAATATCCTGAGGCTAGCACCGAACCAAGAAGTGTAGATACGAATAAGGTAAAATCTATATAACGAGAAAACTTATTTCTTCCTCAGACTAAGTTTAAGTATGTTGAAAAAAAGAGCCGATTCAAAGAATTGAATCGACTCTTTTTTCATTAACTAAGCACTAACTCAGCTGTTAACTTTTTTTTTAATTTCGCCAGCATATCAGCTGTCATTTTATCTAAATCATACTCCGCTTTAAAGCCCCACTCTTCTTTCGCTGCGGTTGCATCGATTGAATTCGGCCAGCTGTTTGCGATTGTTTGACGAGCTGGATCTACAGCGTAATCTATTGTAAACGTCGGAATATGCTTACGGATTGCTGCTGCGATTTGCTCTGGCTCGAAACTCATTGCAGTAATATTAAAAGCGTTACGGTGTATTAACTTACTTGGCTCTGCTTCCATTAAAGAAACAATTGCTTGCAGTGCATCTGGCATATACATCATATCCATGTAGGTGCCTTCCGCAATGTAAGAGGTGTAGGTACCTTTTTTAATTGCTTCATAATAAATTTCAACTGCATAATCAGTTGTACCGCCTCCTGGAGGAGCTACATAAGAAATTAAGCCTGGGAAACGTACACCGCGCGTATCAACGCCAAATTTTTGATGATAATAATCACATAATAATTCTCCTGCTACTTTGTTTACTCCATACATCGTAGTAGGGCGTTGGATTGTATCTTGTGGTGTATTATCTTTTGGCGTTGTTGGACCAAATGCGCCAATAGAACTTGGCGTGAAAAATTTACAGTCTAGTTCACGTGCTGCTTCTAATGCATTTACAAGTCCACCCATATTTAAATTCCAAGCGAATAGCGGATTTTTTTCTGCAGTTGCTGAAAGTAAAGCTGCTAAATGAATAATTGTATCCACTTCATTACGTTTCGCAATGTCGTGTAGTTTTTGACCATCAGTTACATCTAATGTTTCAAATGGACCAGACTTTACCACTTCACTGTCCGTTTCACGAATATCTGTTGCAATAATGTTTGATGCGCCGTATACATCACGAAGTTTCATCACAAGCTCAGAACCAATTTGTCCTAAAGAACCGGTTACTAGAATTTTTTTCATTTTCTCCACTCCTCATTTGCAAGCTTTCAAAAGATGTGTAATTGTGTTAAATGATTCCCATTTCTTTACCCACTTTTTCATACGTACGAATCGCTTCATCCAGCATTTCTTTCGTATGAGCTGCTGTTGGCATATTACGAACACGACCTGTCCCTTTTGCTACAGTCGGGAACACAATAGATTTTGCATATACGCCTTCTTCATTTAGACGTTTACTAAATTCTTGTGTTAATACTTCATCGCCGATGATACAAGGTGTAATTGGTGTTTCACTTTCGCCAATATTGAATCCAAGTTCTTTTAAACCTTGTTTTAAATAACGACCATTTTCCCATAAGCGATCATGTAATTCCGTACTTTCCATTAAAATCTCAATCGATCTCATACAAGCTGCTGCATCTGCTGGCGTTAGCGCTGTTGAGAATAAGAATGGACGTGAACGAACTTTTAGCCAATCAATTAAGTTTTGTTTTCCTGCTACATATCCACCGACTACACCAATCGCTTTTGATAATGTACCAATTTGGAAATCTACTTTATCAGAAAGACCGAAATGTTTTACAGTACCTGCACCTTTTCCAAGTACACCTGAACCATGTGCATCATCAACATATGTCATTAAATCTAGTTCCTCTGCAATCTCAACAATTTCTGGTAGTTTCGCAACATCACCATCCATTGAGAACACACCATCTGTGATAACCATTAATTTATTATAAAGCCCCGATTCCTTCGCCTCGGTTGCTTTTTTACGTAAATCTTCCATATCAGAATGTTTATACACAATAATTTTTGCTTTTGATAAACGACTACCGTCAATAATAGACGCATGGTTTAATTCATCAGAGAGAATTGCATCATTTTTATCCATAACAGCTGAAATCGCTGCCATATTACAGTTAAATCCTGATTGATATGCAATTGCTGCTTCTGTATGTTTAAATTTCGCAATTGTTTCTTCTAATTTGATATGCAAATCAAGAGTACCGTTAATTGTACGAACCGCTCCTGCACCAACGCCATACTTATGAATCGCACCAATTGCTGCTTCTTGCAGACGATTATCTGTTGCTAAACCAAGATAGTTATTTGAAGATAAGTTAATATATTCTTTCCCGCCAATTGTAATGATCGGTCCATTTGGACTTTCCAGCGGATCAATTACGTTATAAAGCCCTTTTGCTTTTAAATCCTCTAAATTTTCTTCTAAAAAGTTTGCAAGTGTTTTACTAGACATCGTGAAGCCTCCCCATCGTTCATGTAAGCGAATCATTATCTTAACAATTCCAATAATTCCAATACTAGCTTAACACGTTTTCAGAATTTATTATAGAAAAATAGCTTGGAGAAAACGCTTACAACTTTTAATTATATAGGATTACATACAAGAAATCTATGATTTACTTCAATTGTTTGATAGAATAAAAAAAATGTTTTTAGGAGCTGAGAAAATGGCATTTACAGAATCTGAAGTATATAATAATGACTCTTTTTTTGAACAGTACATGAAGCGCAGATATCGAAAAGACAATCCAAATGAAGCAATGGAAAAGCCAGCTTTATTACAGCTCATCGGGGACATGAAAGGAAAGAACATTCTTGACTTAGGATGCGGTGATGCTAAATTTGGTATAGAATTATTGCAAAAAGGCTGCCTATCTTACACTGGTATTGAAGGCTCTTACCTTATGTATACAGAAGCTATCAAACAACTCGAAAACGTAAATGGCACTGTCCATTTCACGAACCTCAAAGACTATACATACCCCTCTTCTACTTTTGATCTCGTTACATCTAGACTCGCCCTGCACTATATTGAGCATCTTGATATTATTTTTCAAAACGTCTATCAAACTTTAAAAACAGATGGAATTTTCACCTTTAGTGTACAACATCCCGTTATTACCTCTTCCTTTGAGAGCTTACAAAGTAGTGGGAAACGTACAAGCTGGCTTATTGATGATTATTTTAAAATTGGGAAACGTACAGAACCGTGGATTGACCAAGAGGTAATCAAATACCATCGTACTACTGAACAGTACTTCACCCTCTTACAACAAGCTGGATTTACAATTACAGACTTACAAGAAGCAACACCAAAGCGAAAACATTTCCAAAATGAAGAAGAATATAAGCGCAGATTGCGTATTCCCCTCTTTCTCTTGTTTTCTTGTAAAAAATAAAAAAGCGATGAATTTTCATCGCTTTTTTATTTCACCACTCGCCCTTTCTGCGGAAGCAAACATCTTCCTCTTCCCTGTGGAATACATAGCGGTGTTCCAAATAAAGGATCTGTTGTAATTTGACAATCCATACGGAATACATCACGAACTAGCTTACAATCGACAATTTCTTCTGGTTTGCCTTGTGCATAAATTTGTTTGTCTTGAATGGCTACAATATTATCAGCATAGCGACATGCTAAGTTTAAATCATGTAGTACCATAACAATTGTTCTTTGCTCTGTTTCATTTAATTCAAATAATAAATCTAACACTTCAATTTGGTGTGTCATATCCAAGTATGTTGTTGGCTCATCTAACAGAATAATATCTGTATCTTGTGCAAGTGTCATTGCAATCCAAGCGCGCTGACGTTGTCCACCTGAAAGTGCGTGAACATCACGCTCAGCAAATTCAGTCATACCTGTTGCTGCAAGTGCTTTTTGTACCATTTCTTCATCTTTTTCTGACCATTGCTTGAGCCATGTTTGATATGGATAACGCCCTTGTTTCACAAGTTGCAGTACAGTAAGTCCTTCTGGAGCTTGAGGCCCTTGTGGTAAAATTGCCATTTGGCGAGCAATTTGCTTTGTTTGCATATTTTGAATCGCATTATCCTCTAATAAAATATCGCCGGATGTCGGTTTTAATAAACGAGCAAGCGAGCGTAATAAAGTTGATTTCCCACAGCCGTTAGAACCGATAAAAATCGTAATTTTCCCTTTTGGGATCTCTAAATTTAATTCATTAATAATAATTGTTTCACCATAAGACAATGTTAACGATTTCGTCTCTAATGCTTTTTGCATGTTCATCTCCCTTTACTCCGTTTTTTAATAGATAGAAAGCCATCTATGTACTTTTTACCTTTATGAATTTCGACTTTTATAAAGTAAATAAATAAAATACGGAGCACCAATTGCTGATGTAAATACACCTGCTGGAATTTCAAGCGGGGCAAAAACTGTACGGCCAATTAAATCAGCAGCAAGTACTAAAATAGCACCTACAATAGCTGCTACGGGAAGTAACGCACCATATAAAGAACCAACTAATCTTCTTGAAATATGGGGTGCCATTAAACCGACAAAGCCAATCCCACCAGCAAAAGCAACCGCTCCTCCAATTAACGCTGTACTAAGGAGCAAAAGGAAGAATCTTGATTTCGTTAAACGAATACCAAGTCCAGTCGCGATATCATCACCAAGTTCTTGGGCATTTAAATGTCTCGCCGATATAAATGCAATCACTGTTAAAATAAGAACCCAAGGTGCTAGCACCCCTACATTTTGCCATGATGAACCGTAAACAGTACCAGTAATCCACACGTTTGCTTGACTCGCTTGATAAATAGGTGCTAACAACATAAATAAAGTCGTAGCTGCCTTCGTTAATGCCCAAAATCCAACACCAATTAAAACAAGGCTAATTGGCGACAACCCATCATTTCTCCATGCAAATAAATATACACAAAGTGCAACGATGGTTGCCCCAATAAAGGCTGCCAGTGGCATATAATGAATACTTACCGTTAATGCATTATTTTTATCACTAAATAAAGCAAGAAATAGGACAACTGCTACACTTGCCCCCCCCGTAATCCCAATAATATCAGGAGACGCAAGTGGATTTCGAACGAGCCCTTGTAAAATACAACCAGCTACAGCAAGAGCTATCCCTACAAGAATTGCAATTAAAATACGCGGCATACGGAACTTATTTACGACCATATTAGACATTGCATCACCGTTCCCGGTAATTGCTTGCCATACATCATATGGGGCTATTTTCATCTCCCCCATACCCGCGCTTGCGAAAAATAATCCGATTAAAACAATTAATAAACCTGACAAGACGAGAAAAACTCGTTTATACATTAAAAACGAGAGGCCGTCTTTTCCTATACGAAACGGAATATACTTCTTCATTTGCTAAGCCCTCTCTTACGTGCAATATAAATAAAGAATGGTGCACCAATAAATGCTGTCATAACCCCTACTGGAACTTCTTGTGGCATAATGACATATCTTGCAGCAATATCTGCAAGTAATAACAAAATGGCACCTAACAACCCACTATATGGAACTCTCCAACGATGATCTACACCGACAAGAGCTCTTGCAAAATGAGGGATAATAATTCCAATAAAGCCAATTGGACCTGCAACAGCAACTGAGCCGCCAGACAGTAAAACAATAATGAGTAGTACCAAAGATTTCATCCAAACAGTTCGTTGCCCCAATCCTTTCGCAACATCTTCTCCCATCATTAATGTATTTACTTTTCCTGCCATTAGCAGAGAAGCGATCCATCCTATTAATAAATAAGGAAATACAGACTGTAACATTTCTAACTTTCTCCCTTGTACAGAACCAGCTAACCAAAATAGTACTTCTTCTAATGCTTGCTCGTTTAATACGAGCAAACCTTGTGTTAAAGACGAGAATAAAGCACTAATTGCTACCCCCGCCAAAGTCAACTTAAGTGGGGTTGTCCCTTCTTTCCCTAAGGAACTAGATGCGAATACAAGTGCAGCGGCAACCGCTGTACCTAAAAAGGCAATCCAGGTAAACGCTGACAAAGATGTTATCGAAAAAACAACAATTGCTACAACAATGAAAAAGGCAGCACCTGAGTTTAATCCAATAAAATCTGGAGCAGCAAGTGGATTCTTAGTTAAAGTTTGCATTAAGCAACCAGCGATAGCTAAACTAGCACCAACACTAGCAGCAATTAACGCCCTTGGAAGACGTACATTTTGAATAATAATATGTTCATTCGAACCATTAAAATGAAAAAAAGCATCAAGTGCTAATTTCCCACTTGTATTTGTATATCCAAAAATAATACTTCCCCAAATACAAGCAATAACTCCAATGATTCCAACAAATAATCCAACCCATTTTGCTTGATTTGTTTTTAATAACATGCAGCGTTTCTCCTTCAATGTATAATGATACGTTGTTAGTCTATTGTAACTTAATTCGCATTGTCAATGATAGTAATAATTATTTTCAATTAAATCTATTGACAATCTATTTATAAACCCTTAACATCAAGCTTGCTAATGAAAATTATTCTCAATATTTAGGGGGATACATAATGAATTTCATCAAACAAAAATCATTTGTATTATTTGTATTCGTGTTATCATTTTCACTCCTTTTAGGGGCATGTGGGAAATCTGATAACAAGGCTGAGCCTAAAAAAGAAGAAAAGAAAGAAATGATTACTGTAGAACATGCAATGGGTAAAACAGAAGTTCCTGCTAATCCAAAGCGTATCGTTATTTTAACAAATGAAGGAACCGAAGCTTTACTTACCCTTGGTATAACACCAGTCGGTGCTGCTGAATCACCTACCGGTAACCCATGGTATCCACATACGAAAGATAAACTGAAAGATGTAAAAACTGTCGGTACCGAGCTTCAACCCAATGTAGAAGCAATTGCTTCTTTAAAACCCGACTTAATCATTGGTAACAAACTGCGTCACGAAAAAATATACGAGCAATTAAAAGGCATTGCTCCTACTGTTTTCTCAGAAACACTACGCGGTGAATGGAAAGATAACTTTAAACTTTATGCAAAAGCAGTAAATAAAGAAAAAGAAGGTCAAAAAGTATTAGCTGATTACGACAAACGTATCAAAGACTTAAAAGGCAAACTTGGTGATAAAGTAAATCAAGAAATTTCTATGGTGCGCTTTATGCCTGGTGATGTTCGTATTTATCACGGAGATACATTCTCTGGTGTTATTTTAAAAGAACTTGGTTTCAAACGTCCTGGTGATCAAAACAAAAATGACTTTGCAGAACGCAATGTATCTAAAGAGCGCATCCCTGCAATGGATGGTGATATCATCTTCTACTTCACATATGATAAAGGTAATGAGAAAAAAGGTTCTGAATTAGAGAAAGAATATATCAATGATCCTCTATTCAAAAACTTAAATGCTTCTAAAAATGGGAAAGTATATAAAGTTGACGATGTCATTTGGAATACAGCTGGCGGTGTAATGGCAGCAAACTTAATGCTAGATGATATTGAAAAACGATTTGTAAAATAACATTCTTCTAAAGCAGCTCCCCTTCTTGGGAGCTGTTTTTTAATTTCATTGAAGTGTCACATTATTTCATTTTGTATTTTTATTCTCAATATGTTATATTGTAATAGTAAATAAAATATATTTTCTCTATATCAGAAGAGTTATTTTAATCTAAATTTTCTGATTAGTCATTATTTTATTTTCTTTTGGAATTCAAATACTACATTTGAAAACGCTTATTATCTAGTTTTCAGGGAAAAATACAGTAACGGTTGAAGCTTCAATAGATTATTAAATAAATTTTCTTTCTATTTCCATATAATTCTATTGACTTCTAAATATTTTGTAAATTAAAATGATTACATAAATATCCGTTATACAGGATTAGGGGGAAACAATATGGATGCAGCTTTAAAAGTAGAAAAAGCTGGAGAGCAACAATCACCAAAAAAACATCCACCTGGATTATACTTGTTGTTCTTAACAGAAATGTGGGAAAGATTTAGTTATTACGGAATGCGTGGTCTTTTAGTTCTTTATTTAACAACAGCTGCTATTAGTGGCGGTTTAGGATTTGATAAAGCAGTAGCTGTACAAATTTATGGTACATTTACAATGCTTGTATATTTCACACCAATTATTGGTGGTTGGTTAACTGACCACTTCATAACAAAACGCCATGCAATCACTCTTGGTGGTATTATCATGGCACTTGGTAACTTCGTACTATTCTCGATGAATACAAAAACTGGACTCTTTTTAGGATTAGGCTTACTAGTTATTGGTAATGGATTCTTTAAACCGAATATTTCTACATTGTTAGGTGAACTGTACGGTGAAAATGATTCACGTCGTGACAGTGCTTTTACAATCTTTTACATGGGTATCAACGTCGGCGCTTTCTTCGCACCACTAATTTGTGGTTTCCTAGCTGAAGACTTCTTTAAAACAAGTGCTGATGGCGTTATGGTTATGGGTTATAAATATGGATTCTTGGCTGCTTGTATCGGTATGATTATCGGTCAGATTTTCTTTAACCTATTAGCTCCACGTTACCTTGGTAAAGCAGGCACAACAGTTGTAGGTAAAAAATCAAAAGATACAAATGCAAAAGTTATTGAGAAAAAACCTTTAACAAAACAAGAAAAGAACCGTACTTGGGCAATCATCATTTTAACTTGCTTCGTTGTTTTCTTCTGGGCAGGTTTTGAACAAGCCGGTAGTTCTTTAACACTATATACAAACACTTTTGTTGATCGCACAATTTTCGGATGGGAAGTTCCAACATCTTGGTTCCAATCTGTTAACCCAGCATTTATCGTTTTATTAGCACCATTTGTTTCTATGTTATGGATAAAGCTTTCTAAAACAAAACGTGGTGACTTAAAAGTTCCAACAAAAATGGCACTTGGTATGATTTTATTAGGTATCGGTTACCTTGTTTTAACATTAGCTGTTCTGAAAACTGGTAGCGACGAAGCACACATTGCTACTAAAGCAAATTTATTATTCATCGTTTTCACATACCTGTTCCATACAATTGGTGAGTTATTCTTATCACCAATCGGTCTATCAATGGTAAGTGCAATTGCACCTATAAAGTTAGCTTCTTTATTAATGGGTGTATGGATGGCTGGTACTGGATGCGCAAACTGGCTAGCTGGTAAATTAGCTTCCTTCACACAATCTTTAGGATACTTAGAAGTATTCGCAAGTATCGGTATTATCGTAATCGTACTAGGCTTAATACTTCTTATGTTCTCTAAAAAAATTGCACATATGATGGAATAAAAAAAGCGGAGAGAATTCTCCGCCTTTTTTTATTCCTCTTCTAATGCTGTCACATCTACTTGTACCGTCTCATGCGGTGTCTTCACATCATGTACATTGGCGATTCCACGTCCCTCATCACAACTTTCAATCCAAACCGGTACACCATGGTAAGTTACATCAATTCTACTTGAAGATGACAAAATTTGTTTTACACGCTTTACATCCATTCAGTATCTCTCCTTCCATTTATAACACTCTTTTTATCTTTTCATATTTCTTTGAACTATATTCCATAAGAAAAAGACGTATATTTCTATACGCCTTTTTCCATAATATTAAAATTTTACAAAAATAATGTCTTTACAACTTCACTTACTTTCTCATTATGCACTTGATAATATACTTCTAAGCCACGTCTTTCAAAACGAACAACTTTATTCTGTTTTAATTTCGTTAAATGTTGTGAAACAGTAGATTGCGGAATTTCTAAAACTTCCTGCAATTGTGTTACGTTACAAGTACCGCGTTCCATAAGCTCCATTACAAGGCGGAGTCGAAGCGGGTGAGCTAACGCTCGTAGCATTTGTACATCCTCTTCTGAAATACGACAATCAAATTGATTTTGATTCATAAAGTTCCCCTCATTTTTTCATTTTTATTTTCTCTTTATTTATTTTTATATATTTGTTTTTATATTTCCTGTTACGACACAACTTTATCAACCCAAAATAAAAAAATTATTTCCTCCTTTTATCAACATACCATTAAGAGCAATAACCCCTGCTGATTTTGAATATTATACTACACGCTTTAGTGAAAAAGCAAAAAAAACAGATAGGAATACTTTGCTTCTAAAAGCTGTTTTATCAACCTTTTTGTTATATTCCTTCCTTAAAATAATCATTGTAATGGTATTGTAAAATACTTTTCTCAAATGATACATCCTTGCAATCTTTTTAGTCATTTATCTCTCCCTTTGCTACCATAAAAAAGTAAAGTTTTGATAAGGAAAAGAATGCAAAATGAAAAAGTGGTTCATAATAAATTTAATTCGTATTGTACTTAGGCTATACAACCCCAGACTGTTCTATTAAATATAAAGATGTGACATATCAAATTCTAAGCATTCCTCCTTCATTCTTGATAAACCGGGAATCATGTACTTTCGTACACACGATTTCTCTTTTTGTCTAGTTTATGAACAAAATGTAGCGGAATTTTTACAGTTAATACTATTATGGAATAAATATACTTTTTCACGTTGACAATAGTGTTGAACAAGAATATACTTAGCATGTAAGTTGATTGTGAATCATTTCACAAATTAATGTGAATACCTTCACATATTATAGATAGGAGTTGTCATTATTATGAGTACTTGGACACAAATTTATGACCCGTTAAACAACATTTGGTTATCAGCAATCGTTGCTGCTCTTCCAATCTTATTCTTCGTTCTTTGTTTAACAGTATTTAAGATCAAAGGGTATTTATCAGGACTTTATAGTGTGATTTTAGCAATTATTCTTTCTATTTTTGTTTTCAAAATGCCAGCAACTATGGCAGTATCATCAGCTGCATTTGGTGTAGCAGCTGGATTTTATCCAATTTGTACAATTGTTATTGCAGCAATCTTCCTTTACAAATTAACTGTAAAAACTGAGCAATTTAATGTTATTCGTGACAGCATTTCCAGTATTACAAACGATCGTCGTCTTCAAGTGTTATTAATTGCTTATTCTTTCGGTGCTTTCTTAGAAGGTGCAGCTGGCTTTGGTGTACCGGTTGCAATTACAGCAGCATTACTTGTAGGTATGGGCTTTAATCCATTAAAAGCAGCAGGTATTTGTTTAGTTGCAAATATTGCTGGTGGAGCAATGGGAGCAATGGGTATTCCAGTTACAGTCCCTGCTCAATTAACTCAAATAGATCCATTAATTGTTGGGCGTCAAACTGTAACATTATTACCTTTCATTAGCTTTGTACTACCATTTTTACTTGTTGCAATGGTAGACGGTTTTAAGGGAATTAAAGAAACTTGGCAAGGTATCCTTGTAAGTGGTGGTTCCTTTGCCATTACACAATTCCTTGTAACATACTTCCTTGGTGCAGAACTAACTGATATCTTTGCTGCTGTTGTCAGCATGGTTTCATTAGCTTTATTCTTACGTGTATGGCAGCCAAAATCTTCAGCTCAAGCTGAAGCTGGGCAGGCGGAAAAACATAGTTACACAATGAAACAAATTTTATATGCTTGGTCACCATTTGCTTTCTTAACTGCATTCGTAACAATTTTCAATTTAAAAGCAATTAAAGGTTTATTCGCTCCAGATGGTGCATTAGGAAGCTTAGTATGGAACATCCAAATTCCTGGCTTACACAATCACGTTATTAAAACAACACCAATTGTAAGTGCAGATACACCATTTGCAGCAATCTTCAAACTAGATGTATTTTCATCTACAACTACTGCAATTGTATTGGCAATCATCGTATCTTTACTTGTATATCGTGCAAAAGGGCAATTGGTTAAAGAATTAACTATTGAAACATTAAAAGAACTGAAGGCTCCGATTTATACAATTTGTAGTGTAATTGCATTAGCATATGTAACAAACTATTCTGGTATGTCTTCTACTCTTGGACTAGCTTTATCATCTACAGGCGATGCCTTCCCAATCTTATCTCCAATCTTAGGTTGGATCGGCGTATTCTTAACTGGTTCAGTAGTATCAAGTGGTTCTTTATTCGCACCGCTTCAAGCAGTAACTGCAGCACAATTAGATATCGTACCATCTACACTCGTTGCACTAAATGTAGTCGGCGGTACAATGGCAAAAATGGTTTCACCACAATCTGTAGCAGTTGCTTGTGCAGCAGTTGGACTAGTTGGTAAAGAATCTGCTCTATTTAAAACAGCGATGAAATATAGTTTAATTTTCTTACTTGTAATTAGCTTACTTCAACTTAACTCTATATTTAATATCTTTTAAAAGATAAAAACGATCCCTGTATAGGGATCGTTTTTATTTCCTTCTTTTTCACATCACGAACACGGGTGAGAATACCTTATACTTTTGTATAAAAAATCCCGATACACACGTATCAGGATTTTTTATTTTTTAATAACGATGCCCCAGCTATCTCTGGATGCGTCATTTCATATGGATCCAAAATAATATCGAGCTCTTCTTCTGTTAACACACCATGTTCTAAGCAAAGCTCACGAACAGATTTCCCTGTTTCAATTGCCTCCCGAGCAATACGAGACGCCGTCTCATACCCAATATGAGGATTCACCGCTGTAATAATTCCAACGCTTTTCTCAACATATTGTTTTAACAATTTTTCATTTGCAGTAATACCTTTAATACAATATTCACGAAATACGCGGAATGCATTATTCATAATACTAATAGATTGAATTAAATTAAATACTAACACCGGCTCCATTACATTTAATTCTAATTGTCCTGCCTCTGATGCTAAACATATTGTATGGTCGTTTCCAATAACTTGGAAGGCTACTTGATTAATCACTTCTGCCATAACTGGATTCACTTTTCCTGGCATAATAGATGATCCTGGTTGACGAGCTGGTAATTGAATTTCAGCTAGCCCGACACGTGGACCAGATGCCATAATACGCAAGTCATTAGCAATTTTAGACATGTTCATCATACATACTTTTAGTGCGGCTGATACTTCCGTATACGCATCTGTATTTTGCGTTGCATCCACTAAATGCTCCGCACCAATAAGTGGAAATCCACTAATATTGCGTAAATGCTTTACAACTTGTTCGATATAAATTGGATTTGCATTTAATCCTGTCCCAACAGCCGTTGCGCCCATATTCACTTCATACAAATGTTGACGAGACTGCCTAATGCGTTTTATATCGCGCCCAAGCACTCGGCTATATGCTTCAAACTCTTGTCCAAGACGAATTGGAACTGCATCCTGCAAATGCGTACGTCCCATTTTTATCACATGATCAAATTCTTTTGCTTTATCAGTAAATGCACTGTGCAATGCATCCATGGTAATAAGGAGTTCTTCTAGCATCATAAGCACTGCAATATGAATTCCTGTTGGGAACGCATCATTTGTTGATTGTGCCATGTTCACATGTGTATTTGGACTAATGGTTGCATAGTTCCCTTTTTCATAACCCATTCTCTCAAGTGCACGGTTTGCAATAACCTCATTTGTATTCATATTAATAGAAGTTCCTGCCCCGCCTTGAATCGGATCTACAATAAATTGCTCATGAAACTTCCCATCAATAATTTCTTGAGCTGATTTTGTAATTTCTTCCCCAATATTTTCTTGCAAATAACCTGTCTCCATATTTGCAAGCGCTGCCGCTTTTTTGACCATTGCCATTGCTGTAATTAATGACGTATGAATACGATATCCTGTGATCGGAAAATTTTCTACAGCTCTTAATGTTTGAACACCATAATAAGCTGCACTTGGTACTTCCTTTTCCCCCAGAAAGTCTTTTTCAATACGTATATCTTTCGTTACTATCATTTTTTATCACCTATACTTTTCATTCTAATCGATGACCTAGAAATATTTTCTATGAAAATATGATTTTTGTAAGAGATATATTTCCATATCTTTCTCCACTATATCTCACCTTTTTTGAAAGCGCAAACAATACCATTTTTCTGCAAAATCGATTCCGCACTCATACTTCTTTCTGGTGTATAAAGATTACGCTATTGCTGTATCTTCTCCCCCCATTTTCTTTATTTCCACTCGTTTAATTTGATGCATATCTTTTTCAAGAACTTTGAAAACCCATCCATTTGTCTCCATGATATCACCTTCAGTGATTGTTTGTTTTTGCATCATGATCCACCCCCCAATCGTATCTACATCATCAGCAACTAGATGTAAACCAAGCAAATCATTCACTTCACTAATGAGTACTTTTCCATCAATAATTTTATATGTTTCGCTTATATGTTCGACAGGCGGATGTTCATCTTCATCATATTCATCTCGAATCTCACCGACTATTTCCTCCAAAATATCTTCAAGTGTCACAATTCCTGCTGTTCCTCCATATTCATCATATAAAATTGCAAGCGGTATTCGTTTTTTTTGCATTTGCAATAACAAATCATGAATTGGAATGTTTTCTAGCACTTCAATAACAGGTCTTGTATACGAAGTAATGGAGCGGTCTTCCTCTTGTTCACCATCCATATAATGAATAAATAAGTCTTTTACATTGACCATCCCAATAATTTCATCTTTATCTTCTCCAAATACAGGATACCTTGTATACTTTTCTTGTCCAATCACTTTAATATGTGTCTCAAACGATTCATCTTCATATAAACCGACTATTTCAGTACGCGGAACCATAATTTCTTTTGCTAACCGATTATCAAATTCAAAAATATTATTTACATACTTAAATTCCGCTTGATTAATTTCTCCGCTTTCATAACTCTCCGATAAAATAAGTCTTAACTCCTCTTCTGAATGTGCAACTTCATGCTCAGAAGCAGGATGCAATCCAAATATACCAGTCACGAGGCGAGCTGAACCATTGAGAGCCCAAATAAACGGATACATAATACGATAAAAATAAATAAGCGGCTGAGATAGTAACAAACTTACTTGTTCCGCTTTTTGAATGGCAAGTGTTTTCGGGGCCAACTCTCCAATTACGACATGCAAAAATGTAATAACAGCAAAGGCAATAATAAACGAAACTGTACTTGCAATCGCAGGTGAAAGTTCCATCTTTAAAAATAACGGTTCCAATAAATGCTTTATCGTCGGTTCGCCTAACCACCCTAATCCTAAAGCTGTAATTGTAATTCCAAGCTGACATGCTGATAAATATTCGTCTAAATTTGAAATCACTTTCTTAGCTGCTAATGCCCCTCTTTTTTTTTCTCCTACAAGCTGATCCACGCGACTACTGCGTACTTTTATAATTGCAAATTCAACTGCCACAAAAAAACCAGTTAATGCAATAAGAATAACAACCATGATTAATTTAGTAATTTCCAAAGAACACCTTTAGCTTTTCTTAGCTAAAGTTACACCTCCTTTTTAAAAGAAGTTTTCTCTCAATCAAAACAAATGAATGAATAAAAAACGAATGGAAGTTTCACTTTGTTCTTATTCTCTTCATTTGTTAAAAAGCAAACCTATATAAATTTCCCCAATTTTTAATCCTCGTATAACTCCAATGGTAAACCATCTGGATCTTGAAAAAACACAAACTGTTTCCCTGTTATTTCATCCACACGTATTGGCTCTGTTTTTATTCCGCATCGCTTTAGATGCTGGACAGCTTCTTGTATATCTGTAACTGCAAATGCTAAATGTCTAAGACCAGCTGCTTCAGGAAAACTTTTCCGCTTAGGAGGATCTGAAAATGAAAATAACTCAATTTGATACTGTCCTCCTACACATAAATCTAATTTATAAGAATCCCTTTCTTCCCTGTAAACTTCATTCAACACCTTAAATCCCAATATTTCAGTATAAAATTTTTTAGATATTTTATAGTTAGAACATATAATTGCAATATGATGCACTTTAGATATACCCACGCTCTACGTCATTCCTCTCGTTATCAAACATGCATATTCTCCCTCAAAATGAAAAACCTATGTAACAGAACATCTCATAAGGAGGTTTACTATGAAATTTGTTACTTTTTTTCTCGGCCTTGCCGTTGTTTTCTTTCTTGCCTTTATCGCAAGTAATAATAAAAAGCATATTAAATTCAAACCAATTTTCATCATGCTTATTATACAGTTGATTTTAACTTATTTGTTATTAAATACAGAAATTGGACTTGTGCTTGTAACCTTGATTTCTAATTTATTTACGAAGTTATTGAACTATGCTGCATCCGGGGTGAATTTCGTATTTGGTGGTATTGCGAATAAAGGCGAAATGCCTTTCTTCTTAAATGTTCTCTTGCCAATTGTCTTCATTTCTGTCCTAATTGGTATTTTGCAACACTTTAAAATATTGCCATTTTGTATTCGTTGGATTGGGTTTTTCCTTAGCAAAATAAACGGACTCGGGAAACTGGAATCTTACAACGCCGTTGCCTCTGCTATTGTAGGCCAATCAGAAGTATTCATTACCGTAAAAAAACAGCTTGCGCAAATTCCAAAACATCGCTTGTATACACTTTGCGCTTCTGCCATGTCGACCGTATCGATGTCAATTGTCGGTGCTTACATGACAATGATTGAGCCAAAATATGTAGTAACCGCTCTTGTCTTAAATTTATTTAGTGGCTTTATTATCGTACTCATTATTAATCCGTATGATGTTAGAGAAGAAGAGGACATTCTAGAAATTAAAGGCGAAAAGCAAACCTTTTTTGAGATGCTCGGAGAATATATTCTAGATGGATTTCGCGTTGCTGTTGTTGTTGGCGCTATGTTGATTGGATTTGTTGCCTTAATTAGCTGTATTAATGATTTATTCCATCTTATTTTTGGAATTACATTTCAGCAGTTACTTGGTTATGTTTTCTCACCTATCGCTTTTCTTATTGGTGTACCAAGTAAAGAAATTGTCACAGCAGGAAGTATTATGGCTACAAAGCTTGTAACGAATGAGTTTGTAGCCATGATGGATCTCAGCAAACTTGCAACCAGTCTCTCTCCTCGTACAGTAGGTATTATTTCAGTTTTCCTTGTATCCTTTGCAAACTTCTCTTCTATCGGAATTATTTCTGGTGCCGTTAAAGGATTAAATGAAGAACAAGGGAATGTCGTTGCTCGTTTCGGTTTAAAACTGTTGTACGGCGCAACACTCGTCAGCATTTTATCCGCAATTATGGTAAGCATTATGCTATAAGAAGGTAAATTTTTATCCTTTTTTTATTCATCCTTTTTGTATACAATACGGATAGATGTCTCATAAATAATCGAGACATCTATTTTTTATACATGTACAACAATATCTATTTAGCGTACAATATCTTTTATGTGTCTCGTTTACACATTATAAGAAAATATACAAATTGAATGATTTGAAGGAGAACTAAAGAATGAATTCAGATGTAGAAAACAAAAATAGAACTTCAAAGAGGCGATTTAAGAAAAGACGCCTACTATGGTTTGTTCTCATTCCATTACTCATTGTAACAATTGGGGGTGGAAGCTATTTCTTCCACATATACAGTAAAGCAAAATCAATTGTAAATAATGCATATTCCGAACTAGATAGAGGAGATAAATCTGATAAACGAGATAAAGCTGTTAAACCGATGACCGACAACGTTTCTGTCCTTATTATGGGGGTAGATGAAAGTGACCTTCGTGAAAAATCTTACGGCAAAGCAACACGTACAGATGCATTATTGCTTGCTACAATTAATAAAAATGATAAATCAGTAAAACTTGTTAGTATCCCCCGTGACTCTCGCGTATATATTAAATCACGTGATAAACAAGATAAAATCACACATGCTCACGTATTTGGGGGCGTAGATAGTACAATTAATACAGTCGAAAACTTTTTAAATGTTCCTGTCGACTACTATGTAAAATTTAATTTTAAATCATTTATAAAAATTGTCGATTCTCTTGGTGGCATCGACGTAGACGTTCCTGTTGAGTTTACAGAACAAAATAGTAAGGATGAGCCTGGTGCCATTCACCTCAAAAAAGGACGCCAACATTTAAATGGTGAGGAAGCACTTGCTTTAGCAAGAACACGTCACATTGATAGTGATTATATGCGTGGTCAGCGTCAACAACTTGTTTTGGAAGCAATTGCTCAAAAAGCACTATCTATAAACTCTATTAATAAAATTGGCAGCTTATTAGATGCTGTTGATCATGATTTAAAAACAAACTTAACATTTGATGACATGATGACAATTACGACAAACATTATGGGATCAAACTTAAGGATGGATAAACTCCAAGTAAAAGGTAGCGATAAATATATCGGCGGCATCTACTACTACATTCCTGATGAAAAAAGTGTACAGGACATATCCAAAACATTAAAAGAACATCTCGATGTTACGAATAAAACTGAACATAAAAAATTATAATAAAAAGGCTGCTAGGACTTTCCCAGTAGCCTTTTTATTATAATTTCCAACAAAATACTTCCATTTTCTTACGCAAATAATGACAAAAAGAGACAATTGTTACAACAATGTAACATTTTTTATAAAAACATTACACCGACGATTAAAATAATAGTATACTAGTACATAATACTATTTTTATCATTCATACATAAAAAACGAATACATATAACCTTATATATTAACTTTTTGGGGGGAAGTAAATGAAGCTACGTAACTTACTGATTGGTTCTGCTGTCGCAGGTGGAATATTGCTATGTGCAGGTGGGATTGGTGGTTATCAATACGTTTCTAAGTTAAACAAACAACTCGATACAACCGTATTACCGCACACTACATTTGAAGGTACTTCTCTTGATGGTAAAAGTAAAAAAGACGTGCAAGAAATTATTCAACAAAAAGTAGATGAATTAAACAAAAAATCTCTTAACTATGCATTACCGAGTAATACACAAACTTATACGTGGAAAGACTTAGGTGTTGACTATAAAGAAAAAGACATTTTCGAAAAAATCTTTAACGAGCAAAAAGGGAATGTTATGAATCGCTATAACATGCGAAAACAAGCTGAAAACAGCGAGTTAAAACGTGAATATAAACTAACACCAGAACTGAACTCAACAGCTTATGAGGCTTTTATAAAAGAAAAATATAACGAAACATTAAAGGAACCTGTAAACGCTGAATTAAGTGTTTACGGAACAACAGTAAACATTAGTCAAAGTCAAAATGGCGAAAAAGTTGATAAAGAAAAATTAAAAGAATTAACGGCAAAAGCAATTACTACTGGTACACAAGATATTCAACTTCCAATTGCATCCACAAAACCCGAACGATCTACAGAAGATATAAAAAACATGGGTATTACACAAGTGATCGCTGAATATTCTACTCCTATGGCTGGTCGAAACGGGAGCCAATCCTTTAATGTAAACAAATCTGCTAATACTTTAAGTGGAGCACTCGTAGCACCTGGTGAAACATTTAGTTTCAATGAACGCGTCGGTATTACAGATGCTGCGCATGGCTATAAATCCGCTGCTGTATATTTGAATGGTAAAGTTGTCCAAAGTGCTGGTGGGGGTGTGTGTCAAGTTAGTAGTACGCTATATGGTGCAGCATTACGTGCTGATTTAGGAGTTGTTGCTCGTAGTAACCACTCTATGCCTGTTCATTACTTACCACTTGGCCAAGATGCCGCTGTAGCAGATTATGGACCCGATCTAAAATTCCAAAACAATACGGGAAAATATATTTACATTCAAGCCTTCTCTAATGGTGGCAGTATAACTACACGTATTTTCGGTACACCTACTGGTAAGGACGTAGAAGTTTCATCAAAAGTAATTAGTGATACTGGAAATAAAATTACAGCTGTTACATATAAAAAAGTAACACAAAACGGTCAAGTGATCTCAAATGGCCAAATCTCAAAAAGTGTATACAAAAAGGCGTGATGATTCACGCCTTTTTGTTTTGCAGTAAACGTATAAATGCCTCTATATGTTCCCTCGCCTCTTCTAACGACCATATACGGTTTCCTTGTTTAGCCGCTAATAAAGATCCTTCTTCCCATGCCTTCGCTTGCTTTATATGTAATAGCTCATGTTGTAATTTAGCAACGGTTTCTTGCTCTTCTTCCTCTAAGAACTCAGTCATTACATTGATTATCTCATCCTCATGCACACTTAACGTACAATATGTTTTTAAGAAATATTGAAGTGTTGGATACATACTACTCTCCCTTTCTTACTTGTCCGATGGATAGGAAGTAATGATTTTAAATCCTAATGACCCTGATTTATCTCTTGCTAAAACAGTAACTGTATTCATAAGCTTATCTTTTACACTCATATCTTTCTTTAATACCGTTTTTCCAACAGGAAACGAATGCTTCGTATTTAATACGAGACGATTTTCTTTGGAATTCTTTAACCACTTCTCAATTTCCTGCTCATGCTGTTTCAAACTATCTTTAACAGCTTTTGTTGCCGTCTCTTTATCGTAGTATGTACTTGCGGCCGATACTTTATCTGTACGTAATCGTTCTTTTAGCTGATCTTCTGTCTTTCCGACATGACGTTCTATCGTATGACCATTTTTCGGCGGTCCTTCCATTTCATCTAAAATATTATCATTAATTTTCCCTATTGATGCTGAATCGCTTCCTTTTGGACTTTCTTTTTTCTGTTCTTGTCCTGCACAACCACTTAAAACAAGTATCATCGCAAGTAAGCCGCTTAAGAAAATACTCCATAATCGTTTCATCATATCACCTCTTTCATGATTATCGTCATAACTTCACAAAAAGTCAATTTTATATAAAAAAAGCGTACACCAATGATTTGCATGTCGCTTAACAACGAAAAAACTCATTTATTTCATATTACTTGCACAGAAAAGGGGTGAATCAGTCCGTCCACATAATACTGACTTTCTTAAATGTTTTTTTCTAATCTATACTCTATCTTTTTTAAACATTTTACAACTTTCTCAGCTTCTTCCTATCCATGTATGGAATTACCTTCTCTTGATTTAAGAAATAACCGAAAAATATACCCCCTACCTTCCGTACCATATACCTGTAATGGGTATATTTTTCGGTTTTTATTATGAAAATTTATATTTTCTATTAAAATCTACACTTGCCTATACTGATTAAATGTGGTGTAATGCAAAAAAAGACAAAGGACTATAACGATATGCAAGAAATGATTCACAATTTACTCACAGAGCATTACACGATTGCAATTCCACTTAGTATTCTATTCAATATCATCATCAGTTTGGCAGGCTTTATTCCAAGCATATTTTTAACAGCAATCAACATACAGCTTTTTGGCTTAACAGACGGAACAATAATTTCGATCGCAGGCGAAGTATTGGGAGCAATTGTTTCATTTTATTTCTATCGACTAGGTTTTCAAAAATTGGCCCATAACAAAATAAACAACTATCCAAAAGTAGAACGTCTTCTTTATGTACAAGGTAAAGAAGCATTTTTTCTCGTTCTATCATTCCGACTTGTCCCATTTATTCCATCTGGCATTATTACCTTATTTGCTGCGTTAGGAAAAATGTCGTTATTCTCTTTCAGTATTGCAAGTGCAATAGGAAAAGTACCAGCATTATTCATTGAAGTGTATTCTGCATACCATGTAATGAACGGAACAAGCGAAGCGAAGTGGATTATAACGATTGCTAGTTGTATCGGAGTATTATATGTATGGAAGAAGTGGAAGAAAAAATAAAAAAGGAGCAATTGCTCCTTTTTTATTCTCTATCAAAGGGAGTTGCTGAAAACATTCATTTCATCATAAAAAAATCCCTTATATTTTGAACAAAAGTTGATCAAAACATAAGGGATTTATAACTTATCTTTCAAAAATTTTATAAAAAGATTGCTTATTTTAACAGGAAAATAAATTATAATAACTACCACTTCTTTATAAGCTTAGAAATTCTCTTTCTATACTATTTTGTTCTAAACGAATGATAGTAGGTCGCCATTAATGTCATTAACATTGGAATGGTAATGACAAGGGAAAATAAGAAAACTATCGAAAATATTGTACTTAATACCCCTGAACTTACCGAATGAACGAAATAACTTACAATCAGCATAGCCATACTAATTGCAACTGCTGACATAACTGGTTGTCTAAGTGTTTTTATTTTCTCCTGTTTTGTTTCTTTATCTGTATAAATTGGTTTTGTACCAGGTTTGGCCTTAAATAGGTGCACATCATAATAACTCGAACAAACATATTCCCAACCTGCCAATTCAAACATTTCAATATATTCTTCTAATTCGTTTTCTGCTAATGGTCTTATATCAAGACTAAATATAGTATCTTCAGCAGCACCCTTTTCTAATTCATATCCCATTCGTTTAAAACGTTTCACAATCCATCCTTTTGTAGCATACTTTCTTAGCTTTTTTAAATCTTGTTCTTCTGAAAAAGCAATCCCATTTGACATTATGTATTTTGTTTTCCCCATTTTAGTTCTCCCCTTTTAATCCATTTTCAGCAAAATCAAGCATCGTTTTACGTCTCAAAATATCCTGTTCCAACACTTCTCTACCTTTATCTGTCAAAACATATACTTTTCTACGTGAGTCTGAATCATCAAATAATTCAATGTAGGATTCGGTTATTAACTTTTTAATAATTGTATATAGTGATGCGGGCCCAATTACTACTTTCCCCTTTGTTAATTCTTCAATCAAGCTCATCACTGCATAGCCATGTCTTGGTTTTGTAAATCCTGCCATAATATAAAACACAGAATCGGTTAACTGTTCTAATGATTTCATTTTCTCCCTACCTTCATTATATCACTTTATGANNTCATAAAGTGATATAATGAACAATAAAAAGATGGAATGAATATTCAATTTCATTCCATCTTTAAGGGCAATCCTTATCAAACTTTATTTACAATCCACAGGAGTGGAACCTATTTTACACCAACTGCATCATATGACTGCTTCACTGCTGTAACTTCAGCAGAGCTTGCACCATATAAATCAGCTGCAGCTTGTACTAAGCCAGCACGAGCTTGACTAAATGTAGTAGATTCAGTGAGGTATTGTGTATTTGCACGATAATAAATTGCACCTACTTTATCTTTACCAATACCATTCACTGTTACACCATAATGCGTACCACCATTTGCAAGTAAGTAAGCCGCTTTATTGATAATACCGCTGTTCGTATGAACGCCACCATTATCACTTGAACCAGTATAACGCTTAGAATAATGGTCTGGATCACCATATTTTGTTGGGTCACTCATAGAACGAAGTGCATCCCCCGATGTACCAGGCGTATAAATATCCTCTCCAATTTCCCAATCTGGATTACGATTATCACTGTACTCTACTAAAGTACCAAAAATATCAGAAATCGCTTCATTTAATGCTCCTGACTCATTTTGATAAATCAGGTTTGAGCTATATTCTGTAACCGCATGCGTTAACTCATGCCCAATTACATCTAATCCACCTGATAATGCAGTAAATGTATAGCCATCCCCGTCTCCATATACCATTTGTGAGCCATTCCAGAATGCATTATTATATCCACTACTGTAATGAACCGTTGATTTTAACGGTGCTCCAGCGTCATTAAATGAATTACGATTGAACGTCTTTTTATAATAATCATATGTTACTCCTGCATAATAATGAGCATCTACCGCTGCCGCATCACGGCTTGCATTGAAAACGTTATCTGTATCTGCCCACAACGTTCCTGGTAACGTAGTGCGATTCTTCGCATCATATGTGAAAATCTGCGCTCCACGTGTATTATCTTGTAAATAATACGTAGATCCAGATAATGTTGTATTAATAGATTTTGTATCTCCTAGTACACCTTTACCTGTCCCAACTTTATTTGTTCCTGTAACAGGTTTTGCAGCTGCTTTCGCATCTTGTTTTGCAACCTCTTGCTTAACTGGCGATTTATTCTCATCTGTTACATGATCAATTGTATTGTATTTATTTAACACTTTACCGCTATCCGCCTCAATGAAATAATAATAGTTACCTGGCTTCGGATCTAAGAAATTTAATTTCACAACATATGCATAAGTTGTATCCTCACCATTTTGATATACATATAAATCCGCTGATGGCTCTACCTCATATTTAGGGGTTAACCCTAGATCTTGCTGTGCGATTTCAATCGCTTTTTTACCTTCAATCTTATTTTTATTTTTTAATTTTTCTTTTTTATCTAGATCCGGTACAACTGTTCCAGATAATACTTTTAATGAACCATCTTTACTAACATGCGCTAGTTGGGTAGACCCCCATACCGGTGTACCTTCATATACTTGTTGCATACGTACCACTGTTGCATCAGTTACAGAATCCTTTTTCACTTGTTTCACTTTGAAAGAATCCTCTGCACTCTTTTCTCCTAACTTATACTCCTTTTTTGCTGCATTTAAATAATCAAACACAACAGATTCTGCTTTCTTTCCAGTTGCTCCTGTTAAATCTCCAGAGATAAACTCAGGTGACTGCACTGCTTCATTGTACTTTTTCGTAGAGAGTACGTTCTTTGAATCTGCAAACGCAGAGCTTGTCCCTCCAAATGTTGTAACTGCCATTCCTGCCGCTAATACAAATGCTAAACTCTTCTTTTTCATATAACCTTCCCCCTAATAAAAAATTTTTTTGAAAAAGAGTAGTTTTATATTATCATCTAGTTTCCACTATTTATATACTAAAAATTCAAAAAATTCTTTTCTCAAGTTTTGTAGAATTTTGGGGAGCAATTATTGAGAAAGGCCCTTTCCAATTTGGAAAGGGCCTTTTGGTTATTATTATACATTTACTGTTTGTGATAAATTAGAGTCTAATCCAAAAGTATCAGGTTTACTCGTATATTGCACACCACCTACCACGGTAAATACTACTGCGACCACTAAAATTCCTGCTAATATTTTTTTCATTTTAACCCTCCTTATGATCTTCTAGCACTTCAATAACTAACTTATAATATCGATTACTTTCTTCAAAATGTAGTAACCGAGCGAAATATTCCGCAAGCTCTATATATACTTTCTTTAATTCAATTTTATTTCCTGCCGACTTATAAAAAGGAATAGCTTCTGCTTCCAAAAATGATTTATAGGCTTTTGCGTCTTCAAAATATTTATACCGAAGCATGAGAAGTAGATATAACTTTGTATTAAACCTTTCTTCCTGCTTAGCAGCAATAACTCCCTTATCAATCCATTCTTTCGCTTCTTCTAGCTGCTCTAGTTTAATACATTGTAATGCCATTTCATATAATGTATCTATATAATTTAAATCTATTTGATTCTGAAATTGCAAACTTTTTAAATAGCATTCTTTCGCCCGCTGATACTGTCTTTTTTTATAGTATATATTTCCAATATTACTTAAAGTAATAGCTATAAGTACATCTTCGTCTGCAAAAGATGATGCTTCTCTCAATATACTTTCGTACATTTCCAAAGCCTCTTTATATTGACCTTTTTCCGCATAACTTAGTGCAATAAGAATTTGACAGTTAATCACATTCCTAAACTTGTATTCACCTCGAAATCCCTCTAATGCAACATTAGCAAAATGCAGTGCAAGATGATGAATTTCTAAATGAGTATATGTAAGAGCAATATTATAATAAATCCCAGTTTCATAATACCCTTGTTCTTTAGCCATCACTTCTGTCTCTAGTAAATAATCGAGGCCATCTTTCCACTTATATTGCAAACAATATAATATCCCTCTACTATACGTATATAACATTTTTTGAAACGGAGAATACTTCTTATACATTTTTCTCAACTTCTCTAGTTCTTCTTCAAGTGCAGGAAGATCTCTTTTCATAATTAAATAACGAGTATAGAGTAATTTATAATAGTTTATGATTTCAAAATCTAAAACATGCTTCATTTCACCTTGTAACTCATTATATATGCGTTCAACTTGCCCTTTGTCCAAATGAACTAACGCGTTTAACCAATCATCTAACTTCTCTTTCACTTCTTCTTCTACATCTCTCAAATCCGACACAGCAATCTCTAACCTCGCGCAGAGCAGCTGCAAGATTTCTTCTGATGCTTCTATCTTTCCATTTTCAATCTTACTTAAATATGAGACGGAACAAATGCCCTGACATAATTCTTCTTGTGTCATTTTTTGCTGCAGTCGCTTATAAAAAACTTGTTTCCCGATTTTCTCTAATGTTTGTTGCATTGTCCTCCTCCATTCTCATTTACCCCCACTACTTTAATAATACATAAAAATGCCAAAAATATAAATTGATAAATGTAAATTTTCTAAACATTTTTCACCTTTTGTCGCTATAACTGTTAT
>NZ_NTRO01000018.1:49745-120387 GCF_002560575.1 Bacillus sp. AFS023182
ATAACAGTTATAGCGACAAAGGAGGTGCAACATGTTTATAACGATTAACATACAGTCTAATATTCCAATATACGAACAACTCGTTCATCAAATTATCGAAGGAATTGCCAAAGAAGAACTAAAAGAAGGCGAAACTTTACCTTCTGTTCGATTACTTGCTTCTGATTTAGGTGTAAATATGCTCACTGTTAATAAAGCGTATCAACTGCTAAAACAAAAAGGATTTATTCAAATTCATCGACAAAAAGGCGCTACTGTAAATACAACACAATTACATGATAACTCCGCATTTTTTGAGAGGAGTGAACTGACTCTACAACCATTTATAGCAGAAGCAAAATGTCGTGGTATTTCAAAAAAAGCACTCTTGCAATTTGTACAATCTTTAGCGAATCATTTTGAATGGGAGGAAACAAAACATGGACATATGGATTAATATCATTCTATTTGTAGCGATACTAGCACCATTTTTCCTCATTATTACTTTTACGCCACAAATGACTCCAAATATATATAGTTTTGGTATCCGAATCCCCGAAAACGCATATAACTTAGATGAAATTGTCCTCTTGCGTAAAAAATTTCGGAACACCCACTTGCTTTTCAGCTTGTTATTTACAATCTTTTTCATCAGTATTTCAGTATATTTTTCAAATGAAGCAGCACAAGCAACAGGCCTTATTATTTGTATTATCGGATTTCTAATTGCCGATTTTTTTATTTATTTACATTGTCATAAAAAAATGAAAGTCATCCGAAATAATATGAATTGGGCTATTGAAAAAAAGCAACCTATTGTAATTGATACATCTTTTCGAAATGAAAAATTAACCTATTCTAACGGATTATTTTCCATTCATGCATTCATATGTTTTATAACAATTCTTATTACTATCTCGTTCTATCCTGAATTGCCAAATCAAATCCCAACGAAATTCAATTGGGATGGCACTATAACAACCTATAGTGAAAAAACAATCGGGCTTTTCTCTGTTTTTCCACTTATTCAATTCGTAACAATTCTGCTTTTTATGGGTATCAATATACTATTAAAACGCGCTAAGCAACAACTCAATGTTCAAAATGCAGATGCATCTAAAATTTCTAGCATTCAATCCCGCAGGAAGTGGTCATTATTTATGATTGGATCTTCCTTGCTGTCTGTATTTCTATTCACTTTGTTCCAAATTTCTTATATCGTTCCATTTTCACCTCTTAAATTAATCATTAGCACCATTATCATAACTACAATAACAATTACTTGGGCAATCATTATTGCACGAAAACCAATAAATCAAGATACTTTATCAAGCAATGAAAATTTTTCTATTCAACAAGATGATGATCATTTTTGGAAACTGGGACAATTTTATTACAATCGAAATGATCCTACACTCATGTTAGAAAAGCGCTTTGGACTTGGATGGACTTTCAATTTCGCTCGCCCCATAGCATGGGGGATTTTATTCGGTCCTCTCGTGCTCATTTTTGGAATTGTTCTATTAACTGCATAATCCCGGGTAAAATCTACTCTTAATTGAAGTAGCTGCTTTGGCATAAAGTGAAACTTTAATCAGAGGGGGCTTCATCCCCCTCTGATTATTAGCCGGACAATGCTTTCGCTGAATTTTGAGGTGAAAGTATTACTGCCGGTTAATGCGGGATAAACTACAAATAAACGATATAATATAACCAAATTACGGAGGTGTTTTCACAATGAATCATTATAAAGATGATAGTTACGCCTTACACACAGATTTATATCAAATCAACATGGCTTATACATATTGGAAAGACAAGATTCATAATCGCCGTGCTGTTTTTGATTTATATTTCCGAAAGCTCCCATTCGAAAATGGTTACGCCATTTTTGCTGGTCTTGAAAAAATTATAGAATACATAGAGACTTTTCGTTTTACCGAAAGTGACATCGCTTATTTAAAAGAACTACAATTTGAAGAAGAGTTCCTACATTATTTACAAAACATGAAATTTACTGGGACAATTCGTGGTATGCAAGAAGGAGAAGTTGTTTTTAATAACGAACCATTATTGCGTGTTGACGCACCTCTTGGTGAAGCTCAAATTATTGAGACCGCCTTGTTAAATATTGTGAATTACCAAACATTAATCGCTACAAAAGCAGCTCGCATGAAACATGCAGCGGACAATGATGAACTCTTAGAGTTTGGTACCCGCCGCGCTCACGAATTTGACGCTGCCCTTTGGGGTACACGAGCGGCCTTTATCGGTGGATTTTCTTCTACAAGCAATGTCCGTGCTGGAAAACGCTTTGGTATTCCAGTTGCTGGTACGCATGCTCATTCTTTTGTCCAAGCGTATCGTGATGAATATGTTGCATTTAAAAAGTACGCTGAAACGCACCAAAAATGTGTTTTTCTCGTTGATACATATGATACGTTAAAATCTGGTGTACCAAATGCGATTCGCGTTGCTAAGGAATTCGGTGACCACATTGATTTTTATGGCATTCGTCTCGATAGTGGCGATATGGCTTATTTATCAAAAGAAGCACGAAAACTACTTGATGCAGCTGGGTTTACAAATACAAAAATTATTGCTTCTAGTGATTTAGATGAATATACAATTATGCATTTAAAATCACAGGGAGCAAAAATTGATGTATGGGGCGTCGGAACAAAACTGATTACATCATTTGAACAACCTGCATTAGGCGCTGTCTATAAATTAGTTGCGATTGAAGATGCAAATGGCATATTAAATGACACAATTAAAATCTCTTCTAACCCTGAAAAGATCACAACACCAGGATTAAAACGAATTTATCGAATCATTAATCGCGTGAACAATCATACAGAAGGTGATTATATCGCTTTAGAATCCGAAGAACCTCAACAGGAAGAGCGTTTAAAAATGTTCCATCCTGTTCATACGTATATTAGTAAATTCGTAACAAACTTTGAAGCACGCGAGCTTCATCATGCCATTTTCACAAATGGTAGAAGAACATACGAATTACCAAATATATTAGACATTCAAAAATACACTAAAAGCAGCTTAGCACTATTCTGGGAAGAATATATGAGAACGCTAAATCCCGAAGAATATCCTGTAGATTTAAGTCAAGAGTGCTGGGATCATAAAATGAATTATATTCAAACAGTACGAGATCAAGTTGCAAAAAATATACAAAAATAAAAAGAGAAGCCTTCGCTTCTCTTTTTATTTTACAAATCTTTCACTCTAAGCACACGCATCGCATTCAATACAGCAAGTAATGTAACACCCACGTCTGAGAAAACTGCTTCCCACATTGTTGCAATTCCGAATGCACCAAGTAATAGGACAAGCCCTTTTACACCAAGTGCAAAGATAATATTTTGCCATACAATATTGCGTGTACGTTTGGCAATTTTGACAGCCGTTGCGATTTTAGAAGGTTCATCTGTCATGATTACAATATCCGCTGCTTCAATCGCTGCATCAGATCCTAATCCACCCATCGCAATTCCGACGTCTGCCCTTGCTAATACTGGTGTATCATTAATACCATCGCCAACGAACGCAATTTTTTCTTTTGCTTGTTTTGCTCCATCAATTTTTTCAATTTCTTCTACTTTTTGCTGTGGCAATAATTCAGCATGAACTTCATCTAAACCAAGCTCTTTACCAACCGCTTCTCCAACTAACTTTGCATCACCTGTTAACATGACTGTTTTCTTAATCCCAAGCTCTTTTAATTTTTGAATCGCTTGTTTTGAGTCCTCTTTCACTTCATCCGAAATGACAATATACCCTGCATATGCACCATCTACAGCAACGTGAACAAGAGTACCTACAGTTTGTGGCTGCTCAAATGTAATGCTTTCTTTTTTCATTAATTTTGCATTACCTGCAAAAATTTCTTTACCTTGCACTTTTACAACTGTACCATGACCAGAGATTTCACTATAATCTTCAATCATATTTTCATCAATTGATTTTCCATAGCTACTCCGAATAGATTGCGCAATTGGATGATTTGAGTACACTTCTGCAAATGCCGCATACTCAAGAAGCTCTTCTTTTGTAGTTGTTCCACTTGGCTCCATCTTCGTTACTTTGAAAACACCTTTTGTTAATGTTCCTGTCTTATCAAAGACGATATATTTCACATCATTTAGCGCTTCTAAATAGTTACTACCTTTGATTAAAATCCCGTTTTTAGATGCTCCACCAATACCGCCAAAGAATCCAAGTGGAATGGACACCACTAACGCACAAGGACAAGAAATAACAAGGAATACTAAAGCTCGATAAATCCAATCTGAGAATGTAGCACCTTCTAAAATGAGAGGTGGAACAAACGCTAGTACTGCAGCTGTAATTACGACAGCTGGCGTATAGTAACGAGCAAATTTCGTAATAAAGTTTTCTGTTGGTGCTTTTCGACTACTTGCATTTTGCACTAAGTCTAAAATTTTAGATACTGTAGATTCACCAAACTCTTTCGTTACCTCAATTGTCAATACACCATTTTGATTCACGAAACCACTTAATACATCATTACCAACCTCTACTTCACGCGGTACAGATTCGCCTGTTAACGCTGAAGTATCTACCATCGATGCTCCTTCAACTACTTTTCCATCTAACGGTACTTTCTCACCTGGTTTTACAATAATGTAGTCACCGATTTTAACATCTTCTGGTGAAATTTGTTTTGTTTCGTTTCCAACTTTCACGTTTGCATAATCAGGACGAATATCCATTAATGAAGTAATTGATTTTCGAGAACGATTTACAGCGATACTTTGGAATAATTCACCTACTTGGTAAAAGAGCATAACAGAAACTGCTTCTGGATACTGCCCAATCGCAAAAGCTCCAAGTGTGGCAATCGCCATTAAAAAGTTTTCATCAAATACTTGGCCGCGTGTTATATTTCTTACAGCTCGCCAAACGATATCTCCACCAATTAGTAGGTACGCAATAACAAAAAGTGGAATTGTCATCATTTGTGGTAATCCCGCTAGTGCAGCTATCCCTGTTAAAACGCCACCAATTGCTAAACGCCAAATCATTTTCTTCACATTTCCTTCACCATGGTCGTGGCTATGATTATGGCTTTCCTTCTCTTCGCGAACAACTTTTACATCTGGTTCTAACTTATGAACAATCATTTTGATATCTTGTACTGTCGTTTCAAGTTCTTTTTTATTTGCAACTTCTATTTTTAATTTCTTCGATACAAAATCCACTGTAGCATTTGAAACAGAAGGCATTTCCTTTACCTTTGTTTCAATCTTCATCGCACAATTCGCACAATCTAATCCTTCTAATACAAATACTTCTTTCGCAACTTTTGATTGTTGTTCTTCCTGTACTTTAATATGAGGCTCTAATTTCGTAACAAGTTGCATCGCCTCAGTAATAACATGTTTTTCGTTATTTTGTTCTGTTTCTAACACCATTGTCTTAGTTGCGAAGTTCACGGAACAAGATAAGACATCATCTAATCCCCCAACGCCTTTTTCGATTTTCATCGCACAGTTCGCACAATCCAGTCCTTCTAACACAAGTTTTCGCTTCACTAGTGGTTCTGCCATCTTTCTCCCTCCTTGTGCTTTTATTTTCTATTCTTCTTCATTTACGTGTTCAAATGCTTGCTCAAAGATACCGATTACGTGATGGTCCGCCAATGAATAATAAACCACTTTTCCCTCTTTACGGTTTTTCACAAGCTTTGCTTGTTTTAATACACGAAGCTGATGTGAAATAGACGACTGTGTCATTCCAAGTAAATATGCTAAATCACACACGCACATTTCTGCTTCAAATAATGCGTGTAAAATTCTCGTACGTGTACGGTCGCCTAACACTTTAAATAACTCCGCTACTTTACTTAAGCTTTCATCATTCGGAATTGTTTGTTTCACTTGATCCACAACGTCTTCATGGATAATCGTTTGAGAACACGCCTCTTGGCATGTTTCCACTTTATTTTCAGCCATTATAGCTCACCTCTTTATCTAAACATATGAACAACCATTCATATATCTTATACCTTTATTATATGAGCGTTCGTTCATATGTGTCAATAAAATCCACAATCATTTTTTCGAACATTTTGTTCACATTTAAACGAAAGCATATATAACATATTCTCCTCACACTTTATATGCTTCATACAAAAGAGGATGTTGCTAAAACTGTATCCCTTTAGCACATCCTCTTTATTCTTATCTATTCACTCTTCACAGCATCAACAATTAAAGAAACAAACCCTAACTTTCCGTCCTGATTTCTATAATCAAAACGCTTAGAACGATAAATAAACCCTTCCTTCTCATCCCAATCATTATAATGAAACTCTCCATCTTCATCACAATACTCCAAAAGTTTCACCTGAAACCCCGCACTCTCAAACATAGATGCCATCGTTTTATAATTATGAACAATTTTATGGCTCGCTGCTGGATGATCTAACGGTCCAGGTCCTCCAACTTTTACCCCTTCTTGGTATTCTTCATCTGGGAAAAAGCGATCCGGAACCGCACATCGAATATAACCACTCGGCTTCAAAAATTCATAGCATACTTTCGCTGCTTCTATGCCTTCTTCATATGATAAATGTTCCCATACATGCTCTGCTAAAATTACTGCTAAAGAGCTAGGATCAAACTTTTTTATCCAATCTTCTCTTTTTAATAAATTTAATTCTTCTTCATTTGTATGTAACCAACCCGGGTTATTGTTAAATTCCCCTGCACCCACAACGATTTTTAATTCTTCTTTTACAACCATCATTTCACCCCTTTGAATATTTCAATATACAAATTCCATAAGTTGCTATTTTCTCCTCCTTTGGCCAAAAGAAAAAGCCTTGCGCGCTCCCTAGACGCACAAGGCTTACATGTTTTATATCCCCTTAATTAGCTTTTTCTAAGCTATCTTGCGAACTTTCATCTTCTTTTAAATGACTGTGTTTTTTCGAATAAACAAAGTATACGACTACTCCAATTGCTAACCAAGCACCGAAGTATATCCATGTCGTTAATGGTAAGTTTACCATTAAGAATAGACAGCACACGATTGAAATGATCGGTAAAGTTGGCACAAGTGGCACCATAAATCCACGCTGTAATTTCGGATGTGTTTTACGAAGAAGGATTACTGATACACCAACCATCGCAAATGTTAATAACGCTCCAATATTCGCTAAATTCGACAATTCTTTTAAATCGATAAATCCAGCAATTAAAGCACTACCGATTCCTGTTAACCAAACTGAAAATGTTGGCGCTTCTGTCTTCTTGTTAATTTTCGCGAAAGATTCTGGCAATAAACCGTCACGGCTCATAGCGAAGAATACACGTGTTGTTGCGTAGATGTATGCAAAAATTACAGCCATAATACCAATTACAGCTCCAATAGCAATTACACCAGCCACTTTATCTTGCCCTACAACTTCCAGTACATAAGCCATCGCTTCTGGTACATCTAATTCTTTATAAGAAACCATACCAGTCATAACAAGACAAACTGCAACATAAATGATCGTACAAATAACTAACGAAGCAATGATACCAATTGGAAGGTCACGCTGTGGATTTTTTACTTCTTCTGCTGAAGTTGCTAATGCATCAAATCCTAAGAAAGCAAAGAATACTGCTGCTCCCCCCGCGAAAACTCCACTTAAACCGTACGGTGCAAATGGTACCCAGTTTTCTGGTTTCACGTAAAATACACCGACTGCGATGAATAAAACAACAATACCAATTTTAATTAATACCATTATATTATTCACACGCTTACTTTCTTTCGTACCTCGTGATAATAGCCAAGTTATCACCAATGTAACAATAACTGCTGGTAAGTTCACCATACCACCTTGCGATGGAATCGTTAACAAGGCTTTTGGAATTTCAATTCCCAATCCACTCACTAAGTTATTGAAGTAACCTGTCCATCCACCAGCTACGGCCGCTGTTGTTAAAACATATACTGACAATAATGTCCATCCCATTAAATGAGCTACAAACTCACCGATTGTTGCATATGAATAGGTATACACACTACCTGATACCGGAAGCGTAGATGCAACTTCTGCATAACATAATGCTGCAAACCCACAAACAATTGCTGCAATCATAAATGAAAAAATAACTGCTGGACCAGCATCTCTCGCTGCTACTAATCCAGTTAATACAAGAACTCCTGTACCGATTATCGCACCAATCCCTAGCATTGTTAGGTCGAATGCCCCTAAAGTTTTAGACAAAGTCTTACTTTTACTTTCCCCTAACAATTGCGTAACGGATTTCTTTTTAAATAGGTTGGCCACGATGTATGCCCCCTTTTACTAAGAAGAGCTAAGAGGTTTCTCTCTTAGCTCTTATCATGTTGTATTAAATATTGTTCGATTGTTTTTTTGTATTATGCTTCAATTAGCAAGATACAGTTTCTACTTCTAATAATTCTTTCGCACCTTTGTATTCTACACCGTGAGCTTCTGCAACTGCTTCGAATGTTACGTAGCCATTTAAAGTGTTAATACCTTTTAATAGTGCAGAATTACTTAAGCAAGCTTCTTTGTAACCTTTGTTTGCAATTTGTACTGCGTATGGTACTGTTACGTTTGTTAATGCAAGAGTTGATGTACGTGGAACCGCACCCGGCATGTTTGCAACTGCATAATGAACAACGCCATGTTTTTCATAAGTTGGGTTATCATGAGTTGTAATGCGGTCAGTTGTTTCGAAAATACCACCTTGGTCAATTGCGATATCTACTACAACAGAACCTGGTTCCATTGATTTAATCATTTCTTCTGTTACAAGTTTTGGCGCTTTTGCACCTGGAATTAATACCGCACCGATTACAAGATCAGATTCTTTTACAGCTTCTGCAATATTGTATGGGTTAGACATTAAAGTTTTCACTTGGTTACCGAAAATGTCATCTAATTGACGAAGACGTTCTGCACTTAAGTCGATGATTGTTACATCCGCACCTAGTCCAACTGCAATTTTAGCAGCATTTGTACCAGCTTGTCCACCACCGATAATTGTTACTTTACCACGTTTTACCCCTGGAACGCCTGCTAGTAAGATACCTTTACCGCCTTTATTTTTCTCAAGGAATTGTGCACCAATTTGTGCAGACATACGACCAGCTACTTCACTCATAGGTGCAAGTAATGGTAAAGAACGGTTGTCTAATTGTACTGTTTCGTAAGCGATAGCTACAACTTTCTTTTCAATTAAAGCTTTTGTTAATTCTGGTTCTGGAGCTAGATGTAAATATGTGAATAAGATTAAACCTTCGCTGAAGTGTTTGTATTCGCTTTCAATTGGTTCCTTAACTTTCATTACCATATCCATGTTCCAAGCTTCTTCAGCTGTGTCAACGATCTTTGCACCTGCTTCAATGTACTCAGCATCTGTGAAACCAGATCCTAAACCTGCACCCTTTTGAATGAATACTTCGTGGTTGTTTCGAACTAAATGCACAACACCAGCTGGTGTCATTGCCACACGGTTTTCGTTGTTTTTAATTTCTGTTGGTACCCCAATACGCATAATGAAATGCCCCCTTATAATTAACAGAAAAAAGGAATTCTTTTTTCTTTTTTTAATAATTAATAACTTATGTCCTTATTCTAGCATAACTTCAAAGTTATGAAAACGCTAACATATCAGATTTTAAAAGTTTTTATATTTCGAATAGTGTAAATATAAAGAACTTTATTTTTAAGGGGTTTTCTCCTATTCCGTTTATCTATTACTCTCTTTTTATTATAACCTTTGTAATTCAGCGTTAACCTTTTATTATTTGACAATAATATAACAATGCAAAAATCCAACACAAATCGCATACATATGCACTTCGAGTTCCCTGTAACATTTTAGAAGTATATTCTTTTTATGGAAAGTGAAACTTCCATCAGTGGAGGTTTTTTTCATCCTCCACTAATAGAAAACCCTCACCAATCGGGTTTTTACAGGCAATTTCTTCCCATCTATCCTCTTCGCTTTTCGTATTGCTGTTTTTCACTATATACCTCAAAGAAAAATGCTGTTCTCACGTTTATTTATAATAATATAACAATGTAAAATCAACACTCCCGCATACATTTACACTTTATAGTCCCTGTAATATTTTAAAGATGTATCCTTTTACAAAAAAAGCTACTGGTATTTAACCAGCAGCTGGATAACTCATAAATAACTTTGAAAATAAATCTTCTGTTGTTTCTATAATCTTATCAATCATATCCGTTTCATTCTCTTCTTGCTCTTTCATCATCTTAATCGTTTCTTGGGCATCTTTAGGGTAATCTGTAATAATTCCATCTACATTGAGCTTATAATATTCGCTTAAATTCTCCATATCGTTCACAGTCCATACATAGATCGGTTTATTTAATTTGCGGGCTGATTTTACTAGACTCTTGTTTAGCATATATTCTTCTGCTACGTAAAAGTCTGCTTGAACGTATTTTAAATTCGCTCTACTTGCATATAATACATATCCTACTTTTATGTCTGGATTTGCACGTTTAAATTCTTTAATGAGCGGATAGTGCAATGTTTGAATGACACATTGTTTTTCAAAGTCATTATCCTTAATTGTTTTTAATACCTTCTTTACAAAATCTTTTTCATTCTCATTCCCATGCAGCTTCACTTCTATATTAAGTTTTATTTTGTTTTTCGCAAGCTTAATCATCTCATCAAGTGTACTAATTTTCCCCGTGAACCCATCTTGACTAAGAGTAAGTTTCCGTAGTTCATCCATCGTTAAGTCTGACACTTGTACATTCGCATTGGCAAGACGCTTTAATTTCAAATCATGTATCACTGCCAATTCACCATCTTTTGTCTGCAATACATCAATTTCAGCATAATCTGCCTTTGCATCAATCGCACCTTGCACTGCCTCTTTCGTATTCTCTACTCCTTTTGAACCATATCCACGATGAGCCATAATCACTGGATCTTTATAAGAATTCGAAATAAACGTTGCAATGAATGCAACTACCATACCAACTGTGAAAACCCCAACAATATATACACCGATAAACTTCAAACGATGCTTTTTAAAAAAGCATTTATCTGCTTTTGTTTTGGAATAATCTAAGCCCTCTTCTAATAAAACATCTTCAATTGAAACCTTTTGTAAATATAACCTTGTCAATGCCATAATATAAAACGGTGTGACAATAAAACCAAGTAAATACAATGTACTCGTTAAAAATACCGATAGCGTTGATTCTGCTAATAAGGCAAATGTTCCTTTTGGGTTTGTAAATTCATATACACCCCATAAAAATAGCAAGTATATACCCGTAAATAAAACAAATACGATTCCGATTGAAACCAAAAAGACAACTAAAAAGAACAACACTTTAAAGAAACTTTCTTTTACTAAATTTGCACTTTTACGTGCGGCTGTGCGAAATGGCTTTTCTTCTAAAACAATGATAGGTAAAACGAAGATCCACCGAAGATTCAAGTATGTAACTACAGCAAAGAAAGTGTAGTAACCTACTTGTCCCATTGTCGTTTTAAACAATTCACCTGTAATAAAATTTGGAATTTGAATTTCTGGAATTAGTGCAGATTTAAATCCCAAATTTAACAGAGGTAACAATACAACGGCATACAAGATAAACCCTGGCAAACAATATGTGAAAAGAGATGGTAAATACGTTACCGTTTTATACAAAATTGGACGCAGTTTCACCTTTTGCCTTTTATGTGCAAAATACGAAATAATAATAAGCACTGCAAACTCCGTAAAAATGAGAAAAAGTGCCAATAACGATACAATTAATATAGCTGCGATACCATATGGAGTTTTCAAAAAAGCAAGCAATTCATCATTTGTCGCATTTGCATAGCCGCCCCAATACAACAACTTATTAATAATCATACCGAATAGAGGTATAAATACAATAGCTGCTAATAATTTATAAACAAGTTGAAACGTCAATACATTCCAAAAAGCAAATTGTACCGTTTGAAAGGAATGTTTCATGACCCCTGGTATAGATAGTCTTTTACGATGTAGCATAAATTCCTCCACATTCTAAAATTATATTTGAGATGGATTCCATATTTCCATTTAAAATCCATCTTCTTATAATAATATATTCCGCTTAACATGAACACTGTTATACATCCACAAAAAAGAGTGATGGCTACCTTTCCATCACTCTTTCCCTCTTTTATTTTTTCTCTAATCCTTGTCCAAACGCTTTTAAAAAACTAAACCCAAAAGTAATGGCTCTATTAATATCGGGATCTTTTAGCACTTTAAAGAAGTCCATAACTTTTGTTTTCTTACCTTTTTGTAACTCTTCTGTTGCAAACTGTAACCCTGTAACTAAACTAGATGTAATCTGTTTTGTTATTTCTGGATCGACAGAAGATAATGCTTCTCCTGCTCCCATCATATTATTTAATGCATTTTTTACTGGTTCACGATTTAATTGCTCAACTGCAATTTTAGAAACGTCTTCTTTCGCGGCCAGCAGACTGATTGCTGCATCTAATATACCTGCTTGCTGCAGCTGTGATAACAACTGCATTGTTTCTTCTACCGCCTCACGGTTCTCCGCTAATTGTGTTAACAGTTCATCTGATAACTGTTGTTTCTTTTCTTCTTCTGTAATGACCTTTTTCTGAATCAATGTAATCTCTTTTGCCACGTCCTTCGCCCCCTAGTTGTGATCCACAAGTGATACGTATTGTTTTCGTTGCCATTTCTGCTGAATTTCAACACCATTTTGCGGATGACGTTTTTTACCTCTTGGGTTTGAATCAGGAAGTGGACGATTACCTTTTTCACGTAATACGCGCATTTTCACCATCGTTTGTTTATAAGCTGGTGTACAAGTATATAGGTCCGTCGCTGTTCCTGTTAAAATATTAATCGCTTCTTCATTTACTGTCGCATGCATCGGTAAATATAACTCGTTTCCAGTTACACGGTCTGTGATAAGTGCCTGTACTTTGATTTTCCCAAACGGTGATGCTAGTTCTACAAGGCCACCATCTTTCACATTCCGCTCTGCAGCAAGCTCTGGTGAAACCTCAACAAACACCTCAGAAATTTTAGATAAAATCCCTACTGATTTATTTGTCATGTTTCCTTCATGGAAATGTTCTAACATACGACCATTATTTAATAATAAATCGTATTCTTCCGGTGCCACAACTGGTGGTATCCATTCATCTAGTGATAGACGCGCTTTTTTGTCAGGGAAATTAAAGCCATCAACATATAATAATGGTGTGTCACTACCATCATGGCTACCCCAACATAAACTATTCCATCCTTCTAAACGATCATATGTTGCTTGTGAATAATACGGCGCGAGTGATGCGATTTCATCCATAATTTCACTTGGGCTTTCATAATTCCAATCACCACCGAGGGCACGGGCTACTTTTTGCAGGATCCACCAATCTGGTTTCGAATCACCGAGCGGTTTCATAACTTCATATAAACGCTGAATACGACGCTCTGTATTCGTAAATGTTCCTTCTTTTTCTAAACTTGGTGCCGCTGGTAAAATAACATCAGCAAAACGAGCTGTTTTTGATAAGAATATGTCTTGAACTACAAGGAAGTCGAGATTACTTAAAATGTGTTGCACATGATTTGCATTGGAATCGACTAATGCCATTTCTTCTCCCATTACATACATACCACGTAGTTTTCCTTCCTCTGCAGCCGCAAGCATTGCAATGTTATTCAACCCTGGCTCTTTTGGAATTTTAGTACCATATGCTTTTTCAAATTTCGCACGAAGTGTATCATCTGACACTGCTTGGTAGCCTGGAAGCCAATTTGGTAATGTTGCCATATCACAAGCACCTTGTACGTTATTATGACCACGGAGTGGATATGCACCAGCACCTGGGCGACGGTAGTTACCTGTTACAAGAAGTAAGTTTGAAATTGCCGCAGACGTTGTACTTCCACCTGTATTTTGCGTAACGCCCATACCCCAAAGTACACAAGTACCATCTGCTTCATATACCATGCGAGCCATTTCTTTTAATGTATCTTTCGAAATACTTGTAATGTTTTCTGTATAATCAAGTGTATATTTCTCTAACATTTTTCTATATTCATCAAAGTTCTTCACATTTTCATCTAAGAATTTCTTATCGTGCCAACCTTGATCAATAATATATTTTGTTATTCCCGCAAGCCATACATAATCAGTTCCTTGGCGCGGATGAACAAATAGGTCCGCACGCTCTGCCATTTCATGCTTACGTAGGTCAGATACAATCAGTTTTTGCTCATGTAATTTGTGGGCACGTTTCACACGAGTAGCAAGTACAGGATGCCCTTCCGTTGGATTCGCCCCCACAATGATAACAAGACCAGCTTCCGCAATATCTTTCACTGTCCCTGCGTCTCCACCTATACCAACAGTTTTTGTTAAACCATCGCTTGCTGGAGATTGGCAATAACGGGAACAGTTATCTACATTATTTGTTCCATATATTTGACGAGCTAACTTTTGCAGCAAATAGTTTTCTTCATTTGTTACTTTTGAAGAAGAAATAAAGCCAAATGCATCGTTACCATATTCAGATTTAATATGTTGCATATTGGATGCAACAACCTCTAAAGCTTCTTCCCACGATGCTTCAACGAACATATCTCCTTGACGAATCAATGGTTTCGTAATACGGTCTTCACTATTTACAAAGTCCCAACCAAATTTTCCTTTTACACATGTAGAAATCCCGTTTACTGGTGCGTCTGATACAGGTTGAACTTTTAAAATTTGACGGTCTTTCGTCCATACTTCAAACGAGCAACCCACACCGCAGAATGTACAAACTGTTTTTGTCTTGTTAACCTTCGTTTTACGCATTGCAGATTCAACCTCTGAAACTGCTAAAATACTACTGTATCCAGGTTCTACATCCTTTACAAAATCAATCATTGGATCTAACACATCCGGTTTCAATCCAGTCATAAACCCAGCTTCTCCAAGCATAGATTTTTCCATTAATGCATTACAAGGACACACTGTGACACATTGTCCGCAACTAACGCAAGATGAATCGTTAATACTTACGCCGTTATCCCAAATTACACGAGGACGATCTAAGCTCCAATCAATTGATAACGTTTCGTTAACTTGTAAATTTTGACATACTTCTACACATTGTCCACAAGCAATACATTGGTTTGGATCATAACGGTAAAATGGATGAGTCATGTCCACTTCTTTTGCACTAACTTTCGGTTCATATGGATATTTCTGCTCTTCTATCTCCATCATATGTACCGTATTATGAACTTTACAGTTACCGTTATTATTATCACATACTGTACAATACAATAAATGGTTCTCTAATATTCTATCCATCGCTTCCGTTTGCGCCGATTTTGCACGCACTGATTTTCTTTCAATCTGCATGCCATCTTCCAATTGCGTTGAACAAGCACGCAGCAATTTCCCATCTACTTCCACAATACACGTATCACAAGTTTGAATTGGATCCACCTCTGGTACATGACAAATTTGTGGATGCTCTAAATTACTCTCGTTAAATAGTTGCAGTATCGTTTTTTCACCAGATGAAAGAAATTCTTTTCCATCTACAGTTACACGAACTGTTTGTTCTGCCATAGTTCCCCTCTCCTTACAACTAACTGTACAATATATTTTTGAATCCGTTTTCAAAAATATATCGCTATACATTTTTTTGAAACGCCCTGTTGAAACTCTATCTTAGAAGTCGATTCTTGATGCTATAAGGTATAAAAATGCCACTATTCTACTATTCTATTATATCTCACACATACAATAATAACCAAATAATATAGAGAAACTGAAAACAAACATAAAATCTTTCTTTTTAGCTGAGAGAGAGCATCCACCCATGCATAGAAATAGATAACAGATGCTTTTATTTTTTTTATGTTTTATGATAAATAGTAAGAAAAATACATATGAAGGGGAAAATACTATGGGGCCTGTTCAAGAAACATGTAAAATGGTACGTTATCAAACTGGAACATTCCTCGAACAAGAAGATGAAATTGTCACAGAATATCCTGTAACAATTAAATTGAACGGGGAAGAATACGTAACAGTTGTATGTACTCCAAATTATATTGAAGATATGGTAATAGGTTTTTTAATTTCTGAAGGAATTATTGCTTCTTACGAAGGCATTGATGAGCTGTGGATACAGAAAGACAAAGGTGTTGTCCATGTAAAAACATCACAGATCAATCCGCTCTATCAAACACTATATAACAAACGATATGTCACTTCTTGTTGCGGAAAAAGTAGGCAAGGTTTTGTATTTGTAAATGATGCAGCAAAAGCAAAAACTTTACATGATATCCATGTAACAATGACTCCAGAAGAGTGCTTTCATTTAATGAATACCTTACAGCAATCTTCCACTACGTTTCATCAAACAGGCGGAGTTCATAATACCGCCCTTTGCGATCGAAATACCATTCTCATATCAAGAATGGATATCGGTAGACATAATGCATTAGATAAAATATATGGTCATTGTTTACGTAATGATATCCCAATCGAAGGAAAAATTATTGCATTTAGTGGCCGAATCTCATCTGAAATTTTACTAAAGGTTTCTAAAATCGGTTGCGAAATCGTTCTTTCTAAATCAGCTCCAACAAAATTAGCTTTGCAACTTGCTCATGATTTAGGCATAACAGTGGTCGGTTTTATTCGCAATGATTCTTGTAATATCTATACTCACCCAGAACGAATTGAAGGATATATAACAGAAAAAAATGATTCCTAGCAAAGGAATCATTTTTTAGTTATAAAAATGTAATATATTTAATTGTTGAATAGTTAATAAAGTTAATATATAATTTCATTACATAAAGTACAACTTAAATCCATGGGGTGTTATTGCCCACAAACAGCGGGATAAATTGAATGATTGGAAAAACAGATGAAGGTCCCTGCTCTTCTCCGCATATATCTCCTTATTCTTTAACAAATTAAGATGGAATGAGTGCAGCATATAACATTTTTTACTATAAAGCGGAACTGTTATCAATTGAAAAAGCATCAACAACCGTGCTCTTGTAGCGTGCTTATCCTGTAGAGCTGGTTACACTTAGGAGGTTATATACATGGAAATTCGTCTATTAACAAAAGAGGATGCAAAAATTTATTTAAAAGTTTGTATGGAAGGATTAACGCAAAATCCAGAAGCTTTTAGTTCTTCTTATGAAGACGTTCTAAAACATGAGGATCCTGTTGCTGCAATGGCGAAACGTTTAGCCAATCCGGATAAATATACAATTGGTGCCTTTAAAGATAACGAATTAATCGGAATTGCCACTTTAGAAACTAAGCCATTTATAAAACAAGAACATAAGGCAAAAATCGGCTCTGTTTACGTCTCTCCGAAAGCGCGTGGTCTTGGCGCTGGCCGTGCGTTAATAAAAGCCATTATTGAAAACGCTCATAAATTACATGTAGAACAACTCATGCTCGATGTTGTTGCCGGAAATGCAGCTGCAAAAAAATTATACGAGTCACTTGACTTTCAAACATATGGCGTACAAGAACGTTCCTTAAAACACAATGGAGAATATTGGGATGAAGAACATATGGTTTTATTTTTAACTAACGAATCAAATGCAAAGTGAAAAACAACAAAAAAACCTTTCTTTCTAGCTCGGAAAGAGTATTCTTCCATGCATAGAAGTGGTCAGTTCCAGTTTAAAACAACGAGAGCGAATTATCTTTTGTTGTTTTAAACTGGAACTTATATGTCTAAAAATCAAAATGTATTTATATAGATTTCTCCAAAAGTACCTTTTCAGATAAAGGTACTTTTTTCTTACAACAATGTAATATTCATGTCATCTTATTCAATGGTTCTATTCCCTTCTCTTCGCTATACTAAAAGTACAGAACCACAACCGAAAGAGCTAAAAGATGAAAAAATGATAGAAGTAATGGTAAACAGAAAATTCGTAGCGATAGAATTAAATCAAGAATTAGAGGAGGAATAGATATGAAACAGCACAAACATCTTATTTTTTTAATTTGCGGCACAATAATCGTCACTTCAGGATTAGCAATTCTTCCTTGGTTTATTGTATAAAACTTCTATCATTTGTTGATTCCTTCCTATACAAAAATCCCCTGTATATAGCATACAGGGGATTTTTTCCTACAAATAAAAAAGCTCGTTACTTCTCTAAATGCAGCAACGAGCTCATACATCTATTATAGAATTCCAAAAAATTTATTAGCACACGTCACAATGATTAGCATAGATACAGCAATGCACATCACAACAGCATTGCGCTCTTGTTTATCTTTTTGAAAACGTTCTTCTTTTTTACTCATGTGTATAATCCCCTTTATAGCAATAAAAAAAGTGTGAGATAGGAGATTTTCCTTATCCGATGCGAGGTGAATACGAAATTTCTCACTATCTCACATACACAATAGAATGGAATTGTCATTTTATAAATAAAATGACATGACGTTATGTCGCAACATAGGGTATTTTGTGTCGCTACGCCTTTTATTATAAAAAAGAGTTGTGCAAAAGTAGTGCATTTTTTATGTCAATTGCCATAGTACAAAAAATGCACTACAATTCAATCACATAAACAGAGTTTTTTATCGTTTTCATGTAAACTATACAAGGTAGACTGAATGTTTTGAGGTGCACAAGAACTATGATAAAAATTTTATTAGTAGATGATGAAGAGCGTATGTTGCGATTATTAGATTTATTCTTAAGTCCACGTGGTTATTTTTGTATGAAAGCCACATCTGGTATTGAAGCTCTTGAATTAGTTCAACAAAAAAACTTCGATATCATTTTGTTAGATGTCATGATGCCCAAGATGGATGGATGGGATACCTGTTATCAAATCCGTCAAATCTGCAATGTTCCAATTATAATGTTAACAGCTCGTAATCAAAACTACGATATGATAAAGGGACTCACACTGGGAGCGGATGACTATATTACAAAACCTTTTGACGAACAAGTACTAGTTGCCCGAATTGAAGCTGTGCTACGCCGAACAAAAAAGGACGGTTTTATCAGCTTCAATGGCATTGAATGGGATAAAACAAAGCATACTGTTACTGTTTACGACGAAAAAATTTCACTTACACCTATCGAGTTTTCATTACTAGGACTGTTTTTACAAAATACCAATCGAGCATATAGCCGTGATGATTTAATTGAAAAAATATGGGGATATCAAACGGATATTGAATATCGTACTGTCGACTCACATATCCGCAATATCCGTGATAAATTACGAAAAAAGGACTTTCCTGTTGAAAAATACTTAGAGACCATCTATAAGGTGGGATATAAGTGGAAAAGTGAATAAAAATAATAAAGTGAAACTTTTCTAGGTAGGAAATGACTCGCCCCACACTTAGAATTATTTAAGCAACTCGTGATACAACTTTGGTCAGTGGTTAGATTCTTCCCACTGACCATTAATGTGACATAAAGGTATGGTGAAAAAATGAACAAGCTTTCCCTTAAAATTGGTACATGCTTTTTAATATTAGCTCTATGTCTTGAAGCCATCGCTTTTGTATCTTTTTATACAAGTTTGTCGAACATGCGTATTGAAGAAGAAAAAGCCGCTCTTTTAGAAAAAGGAAAGCGCTATAGTAACTTTATTTCAAGACGTTATGGTCCACGAGCTTTTGAACATGCTGCAGCAATGGAATCACATTCTAATTCAGACACAAAGTTAGTCATAACAGACACCAATGGGCAAATACTTTCTTCTTCTGATCCGATAACCCCAGAAATGAAAAAGCAACTTGCTAACAAAATACGTTGTACTTCAATAGATGGAACTATGATTGAAAAAAATTGGAAAACATCGAAATATATTTCAACAGCAACGCCAATTATCATTCATAAACAAATTACTGGGTATGTACATATGTTTTTAGATACAGCATTTTTAGAAAAAATGATTCTTCGTTTAGCACATCAATTTATTATTATCGGTATATTAACTCTTGTTTTAACAACAATTTCTGTCTTTATCTTTTCTCGTGTCATTACTGATCCTCTTATTAAAATGAAACGTGCAACAGAAAAAATGTCAAAGTTAAATAAACCAATTAAATTAGGAATTAAACGCAATGATGAACTTGGTAGTTTGGCCAAAACCATTGAAGAATTATCTAGTGAATTGACCTACATGAAAAAAGAACGAAATGAGTTTCTTGCAAGTGTAGCTCACGAACTACTCACACCACTTACCTATATGAAGGGTTATGCAAAAGTGGCTAAACGAGATTCTCTCTCTAAAGAAGAGCGTGAAGAATATTTACAAATTATTGAAGACGAAACAGATAGTGTAACCGAACTTGTTCAAGACTTATTTGATTTAGCGCAACTTGAACAGCATCAATTTATTATTAAAAAACAAGAGATTCCTTTACAGCCTTTTCTAGAACGCATGATTGAAAAAACCAAACCAACACTTGCTAAAAAGCAAATAACAATTAAATTTCACTGTAAAGATGATCCTAATGTCTATATGGATGAACGTCGAATGGAACAAGTAATGCTAAATTTATTACACAACGCCTATCAGCATTCTTATGAACAATCAGTTATTACTGTACACGCCTATCAAAATGAGAATACTTTTTCTATAAGTGTGCAAGATGAAGGTGAAGGGATTCCACAAGAAGATATCCCGCATATTTTTGATCGTTTTTATCGAGTTGATAAATCAAGAACTCGAGCTACGGGCGGTAAAGGAATTGGTTTAGCTGTTGCAAAAGAAATTGTTGAGTTACATAGCGGCTCCATACAAGTAAAAAGTCAGTTAGGAATTGGAACAGAATTTATTATTGAATTACCAATTGAATAGTATGTACGGTAAATCACCAGTAGTATCTTTCCTTTCAAACTGCTGGTGATATTATGTTAATAGCCATTATTTATTAACTTTTTAAGAAAAAAAACAGTAAAACATCACTAGAAAAAGCTATCTTTTTGAAATTATTCTTATTTCAATATAAAATATAACTACATTTGTCAAAGATTTGGAGGGTGATATAATTGGATATCCATGTATTAACAAAGGATGAAGCAGAAATTTATTTAGAACTTCGTGTAGAAGGATTAAAACAAAACCCTGAGGCTTTCAGCTCTTCTTATGAAGATATTATTAATAAAGAATGCCCGATTGAGTATAAAGCACAAAAATTAGCCCAAGATGAAAACTATACATTAGGTGCATTTAAAGACGGTGCATTGATCGGTGTTGCAACCTTGGAAACGAAACCATACGTAAAACAAGAACATAAAGCAAAGATTGGTTCGGTATATGTATCGCCAAAAGCACGTGGACTTGGCGCAGGAAAATCCCTCATTAAAGAGTGTATTGAACTTGCAAAAACATTAGAAGTAGAACAAATTATGCTTGATGTTGTGGTCGGAAATGACGGTGCAAAAAAACTTTACGAATCATTAGGATTTAAAACTTTTGGTGTACAAGAGCGTTCTTTAAAATATAACGGTCAATATTGGGATGAAGAGCATATGGTTTTATTCTTAGATACAGAAAAGTAATAAAAAAATCCTCAAATATATGAGGATTTTTTTATTAGCGTTTTACAGTGCAAACCACGCATTATATAATAATTGAATTGCCTCTTCAATCCCTGCCTCTGATAAAATAGCGAACCCAAGTAAAACCGTATTTTTAGGAGTACTCCCTTCTTTATAATACGTAGAAACAGGATATACTTTTATACCGTTTTCAGCTGCCCTCTTTATTAATTCTTCTTCTAACATTTCGTTGTGAACCTTTAATAAAATATGTAAGCCAGAGTCTTCCCCAATTACTTCCGCCTTATTAGAAAAGTACTTTTCTATTGCTGAGACAAGAGCATCTCTCTTTTTCCGATAAACGACTCGCATCTTATAAATATGCTTTTCCCAATGTCCTTCATTTAAAAACCTTCTAATAATTTCTTGATCAATTCTTGAAACACTTTGTGCATAAAATAAATATTGTGTTTGATACAACTCAATTAGCTGTTTTGGTAGCACCATATAGCTCATCCGTAATGATGGAAGCAAAGCTTTTGAAAGTGTTCCCATGTAAATTACATTCCCTTCTGTATCAAGCCCTTGCAACGCTGGGATCGGCTTTCCAGAGTAACGGAACTCACTATCGTAATCATCTTCAATAATATAACGCCCACTCCTCCCTTGTGCCCATTGTAATAGTTGCATCCTTCTTTTAATTGGCATAATCATTCCACACGGAAATTGATGGGATGGAGTAACGAACACAACATTCGCATTGCTACCTTCTAAATCTGAAATACAAATCCCATCCTCATCAAGCGGGAGCATTTGAACATTTTCTTCCCCCTTCTCAAAGACAACCAACTTTCGGTGATACCCTGGATTTTCAACTGCAAAATGACTTCCCTTTAGTAGCTGAAACAACATTCTTATTAAAAATTGTGTTCCGGCTCCTATTACAATTTGACTCGCTGAACATCTCACACCCCTTGATTCATATAAATATTTCGCAATCTCTTCACGTAAACTGGATTCACCTTGAGGATGCCCAAGAAATAGAAGGTCCTTATTTTCTAGTTGCCATACCTCATTTGAAATTTTCCGATATACAGAGAATGGAAATGTATTTGCATCTACACCCGTTTGTGTAAAATCATATTTATATTTCTGTTCCTCATGCAATACTTCCTTAACGACTTCTCTTTTTTTCATTGTATGTATCATTTGTTCAATTTCACATACAAAATACCCCTTACGTGAAACCGATTCAATATATCCTTCTGCAAGAAGTTGTTCATATGCCGATTCCACTGTATTTTTACTTACTTCTAAATGCATTGCTAACTTTCTTTTTGCTGGAAGCTTCGTCAAGGGAGGGATTTTCCCACTTCTTATTTCTGTTTTTATATACTCGTATAACTGTACATACAGCGGGATTTTTTTCTCCATATTCAAATTTGGTGTTAACTCTAACATAAAATCTGACCCCTTTATAAAATGCATTATTGATACTTCTTACAGTACCAGAAGTTATATATAATTCCTTTTATCATGTAAATTTTAAAAAATCAATCCTAGAAAGGAGCATCATGATGAACAATAACAGACGTCTCGGCCTCATTATGATTATTACAGGAGCTACTCTATGGGGATTATCAGGTCCAATGATTCAGTGGCTCTTTCAACATACGAAAGTATCATCTATTGATTTTTTAGTAATTCGCCTATTGCTTGCTGGGGTCTTTATTTTATGTTTTCTACTTATAAAAAAACAAAATATATTTCGTATTTGGCAACACCCACGCCATCTTTTACAACTTATCATTTTCTCTATTCTTGGAATGCTTGGCGCCCAGTATGCTTTTATTGAAACAGTGCATATTAGCAACGCAGTTACCGCTACTTTATTCCAGTTTTTAGGGCCAGTTCTCATTACCGTTTATGTTGCAATACGGTATAAAAAACTTCCTTCAACTATGCAAGTGTTAGCCATTGTCGCTGCCCTAACAGGCACATACTTTATTATTACAAATGGATCAATTGAAAATATTGTTTTATCGAAGGCAGCTATTTTATTTGGTCTATTAACAGCTATTGGTTTTGCCTTTTATACACTTCACCCTGCTTCTCTTATTAAACAATGGGGCACAACTCTTATTATTGGCTGGGGTATGTTAATCGGGGGCATTTCACTATTTATTTATAATCACTCTTTTGAATGGAAACAACTTTCACAAACCTTTACACTTCCAACATTCTCTATGCTGATTTTAATTATTATAAGTGGAACACTTTCTTTTCTTCTCTACATTGGCAGTTTAAAATATTTATCCGCAACAGAGACCAGTATTTTATCTAGTATTGAACCGCTTGTAGCGGCTATCGTTTCCATCACTTGGCTAAAAGAATCTTTCGGCGCATACCAATTACTAGGCGGTGTATGTATCGTCAGCGCAGTTATTTTCTTAACAATGCCAGAAAAAGAAGCAGAACCTACATTCACACCTGAACAAATATAGTGCAAAATATCGAAAGAGGTCATACTAAACTTCTGACCTCTTTTTATGAATGAAAAGGAATTGTCCGCTCTTCTAGCAAATACAATTACACTAACAATGAAAAATAGGAGTGTGGCAAAATGAAAAAAATTGGCACTGTGCTACTTTTCTCCTTTCTCATCACTGGATGTACCTCAATCGAGCAAGATTCCAAAGCACCTATAAAAGAAATAACAAAAACCTCTCAACCTCAAAATAATGTACCTTCATTTTTTCACTTAAGCGTCTTAAAAGATGTTAACTGGGAAGAAAGTCCTTCCTTTGTAGCTGGAAAGACACCATTAAAAGGCATTGAAGGAAAAGTTGCAATTGCAGATAGTACATTCATTGCTGGTGAGAAAAATAAACAGATGTGGTTCTTCCTCGATCCACAAATGCCATCTGGAAAACTATCTATTATCGCCTTAAAACAAGGATCTACAAAACCGACTCCCATACTCTTTCAAGATGAAACTTTCGAACAAACTTGGACTGCTCCTACTCCCATTCATTCAAATATAAAAGAACTCCCTTTCCTTATGTCACTACCTTCTCCTGGATTATGGGTCTTAAATGTCTATATTGATGAGAAATATTATGAGCAAATTGTTATTCAAGTAGAAAAAAGTGACAAAGCTTAATGTCTTTCTTACAACAATGTAATTGTTATGTCATCTACTTCGATAGTTGCATCCCCTTCTCTCCCTTATACTAAAAGTAAGAAATGAAACAACAAACAAGGAGAGATGAGAGATGAAAAAAGTAATGGAAGTTGTAGTGGCTTTGGTAGAGGTTTTCGTAAATGGAAAGCAAGTTGCAATGGAGTTGAATAAATAATGCAAAGCGAAATATTTATTACTAATAATATAAAACCATAAGCGGAGGTACGATTTCTTTATTGCTCTGATCTCTTATCTCACTAAAAACGCAGTGCCTCCTTAAAAGGGCACTGCGTTTTATTATTTATAACTTGGCATTTTTGTAATCTGTGCGACTCCTGACTCGATTGCCGCTTTTGCTACTGCAGCAGCAACACTTGGAACAACTCTTTTATCTAAGGGATTTGGAATTACATAGTTCTCATTTCGTTCTTCATCAGTAATGATGTTAGCGATTCCATATGCTGCAGCTAACTTCATTTCTTCTGTGACATCTGTTGCACGTACATCTAATGCACCACGGAATATACCAGGGAATGCTAAGACATTGTTTACTTGGTTTGGAAAATCAGAACGTCCTGTTCCAACAACCGCTGCTCCAGCCTCTAGTGCATCTTCTGGGAATATTTCTGGTACTGGATTCGCCATTGCAAACACAATTGGTTTTTCATTCATTGTCTTCACAAGTTCTTTTGTTAATACGTTAGGAGCAGATACACCGATAAAAATATCTGCGCCGTCAATCGCTTCTTTTAATGTTCCACGTACAAATTCACGATTTGTTTCTTTCGCAATCTCGATTTGTGCAGGGTTCATCCATGATTCTCCTTCACAAACGATACCTTCTAAACTTACTAACGTCATATGCTGCGCGCCTGCATTTAATAACAATTTACCAATTGCAATCCCTGCAGAACCGGCACCATTAATGACAATCTTCACTTCATCCATCTGTTTGTTTACAACTTTTAAAGCATTAATAACTGCAGCTAAAACAACAATTGCTGTTCCGTGTTGATCATCATGGAACACTGGAATATTTGTTTCTTCTTTTAAGCGCTTTTCAATTTCAAAACAGCGCGGCGCTGCAATATCTTCTAAATTAATACCTGCAAATGTAGGTTCTAAATTTTTAACAATGGTTACGATTTCATCTACATCAGTCGTTCCAAGACAAAGCGGAAATGCATCTACATTCGCAAATTTTTTAAATAAAATACTTTTCCCTTCCATAACAGGCATAGCTGCCTTCGGTCCAATATCACCTAATCCGAGTACTGCTGTTCCATCCGAAACAACTGCCACCATATTACCGCGCGCTGTATAGTCATAAGCTGTTTCTTCATCTGCAGCGATCGCTTTACAAGACTCAGCCACTCCTGGTGTATATGTCAAACTTAAATCATCTGCTGAATTTACTTCTACTTTACTTGTAATTTCAATTTTTCCTACCAATTCTTTATGAAGTAATAATGAACGTTCATTAATTTGACTTTCTAACATATAAATAAACTCCTCCTAATTTGACAAGCTAGCTACGTTTTTACATAGCTAGCTTGTCTGATGATAAATTATGAAAACATTTTTAATAAAATTGTCGCTGTTACAACCATAGCAGCGCCACCTAAACGCGTTGAAATTTGCGCAAATGGCATTAATTCCATACGATTTGAAGCTGATAAAATCGCAACGTCTCCAGTTCCGCCTAATCCGCTATGACATCCTGTTACAATCGCAGATTCAACCGGGAACATTTTCATGACTTTTCCAATAAGGAAACCAGTCGTGATCATTGTGATTACCACTGATGCACACACCGCAACATATCCAACTGAAAGAACAGCTGCCACATCTTTTAACGGAATGTATAACAATCCTAAACCGACCATTAATGGCCAAGTTAAGGTTTTCGAAATAAATTTATATAAGTGATATGCACCTTGTTCCATTTTCGCTGGCATTAATTTGAAGTATTTCACAAGTGCTGCTGAAAAGATCATAATGATTGCTCCTGGAATACCAATAAATTTAGAAGCAAATCCACCGAAAATAAAGAACGTACATGCGATTAATAAACCTGCTCCCATTAATGAGAAGTCAATTGGTTTTTCTGTATTTTGTTCTTTTAATAATTCGTCTTGATCACCTGTTTTTACCAACACACCATTACCGCTAAGTTCTGGTTTTTTCTCACCTAATCGCTTCATATATCCAGCGCCTACAATCGCAAACATATTCCCGATAACCGCTGCTGGAATAAGCTGAGATACAAATGTTGCTGATGATTGATTTAAAATCTCGCTGTAAGCTAAGGAAAGTGGTAAAATCCCTTCTCCGATACCACCGCTCACAATTGGTACAATGATAAAGAAGAATGTTCTCTTCATTTCAAATCCAAATAATGATCCAACTAATAATCCCACTGCAATAGAAGCTAGTGTTCCTACAACTAACGGAATAAACATACGAATAAACCCTTGTACTAACACTTTTCGATTCATTCCTAAAACACTTCCGACTACTAAACAAGAAATATATAAATATAAAAAGTTCGATTTTTTCATTAGCATCGTCGCTGCTTCCATTGAAGCTGGATTCATCCAATTGAAAAACACTAGTAAAGATGGAATAAATAATGAAAGAATTGCTGGTCCACCAATATTTTTTAAAATCGGGATCCTCATCCCAATATCACCTAAGAAAATTCCCATAATCATAATGACTGCAAATCCACCAATCATATCAGCAGGTAATTTGTTATATACAGATGCTCCATAAATGATAGCTGCTAATACGATATATAACGGTAAAGGTATAACGCCAATTTTAATATTCATAACTTTCGAAACAAAAGTTTTTTGTTCCACTTCTGTTGTTTCCACGGATGATATCGCTTCCACTTTTTTTTGAATCCCCATATAGGCACCTCCTTATATTCTTGTTTATAATATTAAAACGCTTTCAACAGTAAAAATAGTATTTGTAAGTTTTGTAACTAGTTTTGTAATTAAAAAAAGTATAAGCGACTTACATAAGTCGCTTATACATACAAACGTATTTTGTTTTCATCGATGCATCGTAATTTACTTACCGGTCTCCCTACATGTTGATAAACCATTTCATTTTCTAAAACTCCAATTTCAGTTAAAAACATTACATACTTTCGAATAGACACCCTTGAAATCCCAACTAATTGAGCCATTTCATCTGTTGTAAATGCTTGTCCATGAAGCGCTTCTATTTGCTTCCATATCAACTGTAATGTTTGCTTTGTTAGCCCTTTTGGCAGTTCTTTATCTGCATGAATTTCTACTTTTTCTTTTTGTAAAATCAACGTATCTAATTCAGATTGGCTAATTTTTTGCTGTTCTTTCATAAATATAAATTTTTCTCGATATGCGGTTAATGCTTCCTTAAACCTTTCAAATGTAAATGGTTTAATTAAATAATCAACAACTCCATATTGAAGCGCTTTTTTTATACTTCCCATATCATGCACAGCTGAAATCATAATTACATCAATTTCTTTTTCTTGATTCCTAATATGCATTAACAAGTCAAACCCTGTATCACCAGGCATAAAAATATCGAGCAATACGAAATCTATAGCCGACTTTTTTAATATCTCTACTGCTTCTTTCACAGAATTAGCTATATGAACAAGTTCAAATCCTCCTACTTGCTCTAAATAATGCTTATTTAACATCGCTACCATTGGATCATCTTCTACAATCAAAACTTTGATCATGTTCCTATCTCATCCCTACTTTTGTATGGTATTTCAATGGTTATTGTCGTTCCTTTTCCTAACAATGAATCGACATGTATGCATCCATTTATCCGCTTTAAACTATCATTTACAAGATATAAGCCATATCCTCGATTTGTTCCTTTTGTGGAATACCCTTTGGCAAATACTTTTTCAATTTCTTCTTTCGGGATTCCAAATCCTGTATCTTTCACTGTAATAATCAATTTATCCTGATATTGAATAGAAATATCTACTCGCTTATATTCACAATTCATCACCGCATCTAATGCATTGTCGATTAAATTTCCTACAATTGTAATGAGTTCATGAATAATGCTTTCGGCATATGGCTCTGGTAAGTAAGAATTTTCACTTACAATAAGTTGGACATTCTTTTCCCTTGCGTAACTAAGTTTACCAAGCATAAACCCTGCAAATACAGGATTTTTTATTTTTTGCATCACACCACCAATTTCATATTGATGCTCCGAGACCATGTTACTAATATAGGTCTCTAATTGTCCATAATGCTTCATATGTGTAAGCCCTAATACAACGTGCATCTTATTCATAAACTCATGAGATTGTGCCCTGAGCGCTTCTGCATAAAGTCGAATATCTGTTAATTGTTCTGCTAATTGCCTAATCTCTGTTTTATCACGAAATGTTGCAATGGCACCAACAATTTCTCCTTTAACATATAAAGGAACTCTGTTTGTAACAATGGTAATTCCATAAAGATTTTGTTCCTCATACAATTGTGCTTTCCCCGTTTGTAACACTTCTTTTATACATGAGTTAGGCATATACTTCTCAATATCTTTACCAATAAAATCTTCTTCGAGACCACTCTTCTTAAATAACCGTTTCGCTTCGTTATTAATTAAAGTAACTCTCGCCTCTTTATCGACAGCAATAATTCCTTCTTTAACAGATTGTAACATCGTATTTCGTTCTTCTAAAATTTTTGCGATTTCGCTAGGTTCAAGATCAAATAAAATTTTCTTAATATGTCTAGCTAATAAAATAGCACCTATAATTCCAACTAAGATTCCAACACTGATACCAATATAAATAATGTGCCTACTCTCTTTTACCCTCTCATGCACATTATCAGCTGAAATTCCGACAGCGACAACCCCAAGTTGTTCTTTTGCTTCAGAAAAGATCGGTACAAAAACTCGCATAGAAATTCCTAACGTTCCTTCTGCCATCGATACATGTTCTTTCCCTTTCAAAGCTATCCCCTCATCTCCTCCAACAAAATGATGACCGATTTTCTGAGGATTTGGATGAGATTTTCTTATTCCATTCATATCCATGACTACAATAAATTGAACATCTGTATTTTTTAATAAACGATTTGTATACGTTTGAACTTCAGATATATCTTTTCTTCCTACTAAAGCATCAATGACAAGTGGCGAATTCGCTACAATACGCGCGATTGTTTTTGCTTTTTCAGCCTGACTTTCTTCCGTCGTACGCTCGACATTATGACTAATTAATATATCTGTCACAAGTAAAGAAAGTAAAATAACAATACACACTAGTAATGTAATCGTCTTCCATAAACTTAACAACTTTTTTCTTTTCCTCATCCCTTTATTGTCTCCCTTATTCCTTCTTTATTACACGTGAAATCTATCTTACTTATTCTTTTTTATAAATACAACCATTTCATTTTCATTAAATAAGGACATCTACCTTAATTCATTCTCTCACAATAGTTTCTATCCACTTTTTATTCTTACAACAACGGAATTCTCATGTCTTCTCCTTCGATCGTTGCATCTCCATCTTTCCCTTATACTGAACGTATAAAATGAAATACCAAACAAAAAGAAATGAAAGATAAATAATAAAGAGGAGTTCAGTATAATAAATATACTGAACTCCTCTTATTTTTTCTTGAATCTATTCATGTTGTTCCATATAGCTAATTGCCTGACTCCCCATTTGTACCCATGCCTGTTCAAAGTCTTCACGCGGAACACTTACACTTTTCGTGTCACTAAGCGGGTCATGTATATACACCGATTCTTCATCGTAGCCAACAAGAAGAACGCAATGTTCATTATATGTAATAGAAACATTACCTGCATCCGTTTTCCATATATCAAATTCATCTTCATCTAAAGGTGCATACGTTGCATTTGTAATCATCACAACTGGTGCGCCTTCTTTTACAGTTTTATAAATTTCATCTATGTTCTCACCTGTCAAATCAACAGCGCGATTCGGTAAATATTTGTTTGCTAACTGAAACAATGGTTCATGATACACGCCATATCCTGATTCAGAAAAAGTATAAATATTCCCTACAAACCCCTCATGTGGATTACCGCGTACACCATCATTTGAAAAGGAAACTTTCTGTATTTCATCTGCTAGTGTTAGCTTATCTACAGAAATACCTGCGTACTGTAACATCATAGCTAAGCTTGTTACTTCGCAACCTCTGTCTAGCTCTGGTAACTGCTGAATAAAGGGTACATTTTGTAGTACTACTTTTTCTTCATCCATATTCACTAGTTCCCTTTTCTTTTGATTAAATTGGTTTGAGACGATTCTCTTTACACTCTCTACATGTTTAGTAACAGGAATTATGTCACTTCTTTTCATATATACACTACAGATAAATATTCCTAATACAATTACACATATATACATCTTCCACTTTCGTATCATCCTTCTATCTTCACACCCCTTTTTAATTCGTTAAATACGAATAAAATGCATCCGCATCTGTTTGAACCATAGGTAAAAAGACAAGTTCCTTTCCCTTTTCAGGCTGTTCTTCTTTTATTTTCTCTTTTAACTGCTCGATATTTGTATTTGTACGATCTATACCAAGCTCGTCTGCAATTTGTATTACTTTCTGCTCATTGATTTCTTTTAGCACTTGGTAAATATCTTTACCATATAAATCAATATGAAGTATTTTTGCTTCGGCTTGAATTTTCCCCTCATATACTTCTTGCGCTAACTCCTCTATACCTTTCCCTTTTTGAGAAATCCCGAGATTTTCCGCTTCTTCTTTTACCTTTGTTCCATAAACCTCTTCAGCAACTTCATCTATTTTTTTTCCTTCTTTTGAAATACCGAATTTATCTGCTTCATTACTTATTTTGATTGTATTAATTTGATTGATTAAATCGACAATAGATGTATTTTCGATCGGTATTCCTAATTTTTTTGCTTCCTGTTTTATTTTTGTTTCATAGATTTCTTCTGAAAGAACCCCTACATCTTTTCCCTCAGTAGAGATTCCTAATTGTGCCGCTTCTCGATCAACTTCTGTTTCATGAATCTCCTTTTCTAACATAAGTTGCTCTTTTCCATCCGTTTCAATTCCTAGTTTTTGCGCCTTCTCCTCTGTATAGGCCACATGCATTTCTCCGTTATTCAGTTGTTCATTACTACACTGCGAAAAGTTAGTTTTGCCTTTTGACGTTGTAGAAGCAGACGCCCCTCCCATTACGCTTAAACTCATTATTCCAATAACAAATAATGATGCTACCTTTTTCTTTTTCAAATTGCTTCTCCTCCTTTATGTTTCTCATACAATCCGCCTTCCATTTTTTCCATATTATTGAAAAGGATACGTTCAGTTCGGCTCGTATTAAAATCACCCATGAATATAACTATCTATCCGCAAAAAGAATGCAAAGTCATTACTTTTTCTCTTTTTTCCTTCTTATTCTCTGTAAACTCTATTATGAAAAACATTTCTTAACTTTCCCTTAAAAAAAAGACGACCTTGTAAAAACAAGATCGCCTCTAATTTCTTTATATTCGTTGATTTTTAGGTAAAATCACTTCAAAACAAGTACCTTCATTCATTTTGCTCTCTACTTTTATTTTTCCATAATGTTTTTCTACAATCCAACTAGCAATTGAAAGACCTAAGCCAGCTCCTTCTGATTTCGTTCTCGCTTTATCTCCTTGATAAAAACGATCAAATAACTTTGGAATATCTTCTTCTTTTATTCCAATTCCATTGTCTTTTACCTGAATCATAATTGAACTACTTGTTTGCATACATGCTACTTGAATCGTCCCACCAACATCAGTATATTTCATCGCATTGTCTAATAAAATTACAACCATTTGATGAATTCTTTCTCTGTCACCAGTAAAAGATACTTTAGATTCGATTTCCAATGTCATCTTTTTCTCTTGATACGCAGCAATCTCTGTATAAGGATCTACTACTTCTATTAATAATGCATCTAGTGCAAATTCCTTTTTATCCATTTCAATTTGATTCGAATCTGAACGAGCTAACAATAATAAATTAGCAACTAGCTTTGATAACCTTCTACACTCCTTTGAAATTGTAGAAACATCAATTGCCTTTTCCTCTATCGTGGCGGAAGGAGACTGAAATAGTACATCTGTTTTTGATTGAATGACCGCTAGCGGTGTTCTTAATTCATGAGAGGCATCGGAAACAAATTGTTGCTGCTTTTCCCAAGAATTACAAATTGGTATAAGAGCTCTTCCAGCTAAGAAAAATCCCATCCCAATTGCACATACACTTCCAATGCTACATCCAATGATGATAATTAGTAATAGTGTGTGGAGCATTTCTTTTTCAGCAGTTGTTTCACGTAATATTTGAAATGTCACTTTTTCTCCAGATAACAAATTCATTTGAAACGCCCATGTTCGAAAACTTTTTCTTTCTACTTCTATATCATGAAAATCTCCAAGTTTTTTTGGAAATAACTTAGATTGATTATCTTCCAAAAAATTAGGCCCTCGAAATTTCGGCTCCATATCTATCAACTGATTCTTTTCGTCCCATTTCAATACAAGAATCCTCGAATCTCCAATACGTAAATCTTTATTTAAGCCAAACTGTTTTTGCAGTGCCCGATTATTTTTTGTTTGCTTAACAATAAAATTCCTTATAGAGTCATCTATTCCTTTATAAATTCGGTCGTGTGTATACGAATAAATAACACTTCCCAATATCCCAATTAATATAATAAACACTAATGAATTTAAAATTGTAAGGCGAATGCGTGTTTTTTGAAACATACTTCTCCTCTTCATTGTTCTTTTAACATATATCCAATCCCGCGAACGGTTTGAATATCTTTTTGATAACCAAATGGCTCCAATTTTTTTCGTAAATGATGAACATACACTTCAACAATCGCTACCGTGGTATCTGAATCAAATCCCCAAACGCGATCAAAGATTTGTTCACGCATTAAAATCTTTCCACTATTTTGAATTAGGTACTCTAAAAGTTCATATTGCTTTAATGTTAATTTCATTACTTCTCCATCTACGTGAATATCTTTGTCCTTTCCAAACAACTCGATTCCACGGTAGGTAATGGTTTGCTTTGTTGTTAAATTACCACTTCTTCGTAATACAGCTCGAATTCTTGCTTTCAATTCTAGAGCTTGAAATGGCTTTATTAAATAATCATCTCCACCAAAATCTAACCCTTTCACACGGTCTTCTAAAGAATCTTTAGCAGTCAAAAATAAGACAGGTGTTTCAATTTTTTCATTTCGTATTCTTTGAATTACCTCAAAACCATCGATCGCTGGTAACATCACATCAAGAAGTATTACATCATAAATATTTTGCAATGCCAAAAATAAGCCATCTTCCCCATTCATTGCTGTATCAACTTCAAACTCATCACGTAAAATTTGTGTAATTGATTCTAATAAAGGTGCATTATCTTCTACAACTAACAAGCGCATATCACTTTCTCACCTTTCATCTAACATAAGATCTCTTTCTATTCACTTACAGAATGAAACTGCCATCACCAATCAAACTTTTATGAACAGCATAAAAAACTCTCTCACTCCGTTACCGCCAAATCATATGTAATTAAAATAATTATATATCATTGTCTCTGCAAGCTTGTCATAATATAAAGCATTCTTTCTCTCACTTTATCATCCACTTTTCTGTATATGAAGGTTATTATGAAATCCCTTCCTTAACTTTCCCTTAAAAAAGGAGTTTTAAAAACAGAAGATTTGTATCTTACAACAATGTAATCCTCTCGTCACCTAATTCGATAGTTACGAAACTTACTGCCTATTATACTTAAAGTAAGAAATAAGAAAACAAACAAAGGAGAGATAAGAGATGAAAAAAATGATTGAAGTTGTAGTGGCAGTAGTAGAGGTTTTTGTAAATGGGAAACAAGTTATAATGGAGTTAAATCGATAATGAATCTCCGTGATGGTTTTATAAATTATATAAGCACGTAAAAAGAGATAAGGTTTGGTCTTTACTTTGATCCCTTATCTCTTTTTATATTATTCTTTTACTGCATATACAATTTGGCTTGGTAACTCTAAACAATTTAGCTGGCCTCCATATACTGCCCCGCCATCAATTCCGATAATTCGGTTATTCCCAAAATATACATCACAATTATCATCACCATGAAGTGTCTTGGTTTCTGTATGTCCAAATACAACGGTCTTTTCACCATTATATCCACTATGAAACTCATTCCGTATCCACATTAACGTGTATGGCTCGGATTCAGAAACTGGTTTTGTTGGTTCTACACCAGCATGAACAAATATATACTGTTCCGTTTCGATATAATGTTCTAGTTTTTGGATAAATTGCAAATGTTTCTCTAGTATCTCAGATTTCAAATTAGGTTTCTTAAACTCTTCTTCATCTGTAGCAATATCATTCTCTGAAAAGTTATAGCTATATAACGTTTTATTCCCACCATTTCTCTTCACCCAATGATTCCATAATTGCTCTTCATCGGTTGTTAATGCTTTAATCATCATATCTTCGTGATTTCCTTTTAAAACAAAAGCTCCTTCTTCTTTCAATTCCATCACTTTTTCAATTACAGCCTTTGCATTCGGTCCTCGATCAACGTAATCTCCTAGTAAAATTAACTGATCTTGTTTTGCATTATATTGTGCTTCTACTAACAATTTTTCAAATTTCTCTATTTCTCCATGAATATCACTTATTACAAGAAACCTCTGCATATATTCCCCTTCTTTCTAGAGTAACTTACTCCATATTATAACTTATCATATCTGAATCTTCTGACTTATATTCCGAAACCTCATTCAAAAAATAAATCAATGGGGGGCTTTATCATCCACTGATTATTAGTCCTCAAATAGCGCTCTCCTTACAAACCCACCAAATTTCTCTTACAAGATTGTAAGTCTCTTGTCACTCAATTCGATAGTTATAAAGCTCATACTTCACTATAGTAAGAAGTACGATACAAACAAGGAGAGATGAGAGATGAAAAAAGTGATTGAAGTTGTAGTAGCGGTGGTAGAGGTTTTCATAAACGGAAAACAAGTTGCGATAGAGTTAAACAAATAAAGAAACGAGGAAAACTACTATGCCATATATAATGACCTAAAGAGAGATAAGGTTTCATCATTCTTTTGGTCCCTTATCTCCCTAATAGGAAAGCCGTATCCTTTTTTACAGATATGGCTTTCTTTTATTTTTGACTTGTACGATTCGAAATACTAATTGCACGATCCGTTGTTTTTGCTGCTTCATCCAACGCTTCTTTACTATTTTTCCCGTCATACATTGCTTCTAGCGCTTTTACAACCGCATCGCGAGATTCAGGGAATACACTAATAAGTGCACCTTGTGTTGCAACAGATGGTTTTGTTGCTTGTAACTGTTCTACTGTTACTTTTAACTGTGGATATTTTTCATATTGTTGTTTTACTAAAGGTTCATTATATGCGGCTGGATTAATAGAGAAATAGCCTGTTTCTGTATGCCACTTTGCCTGCACATCTGCTTTTGTTAAGTATTTCATAAAGTCCCAAGCACCTTTTTGTGTTTCTTCTGCAACCATATTTGTCATCCATAGTGATGCACCACCAATCACAACTCCATTTTGTTTCACATCTTCTGGATATGGGATATCTGCCACTCCCACATTAAATTTAGATGCATCAATTACATTACGAACACCTGCTGAAGAATCTAAATACATCGCAACTTGCCCGGATTGGAATGCGGCACGAACATCATCCCAACTTGCCCCATACTTTCCTAATGTACCAGCTTTATTCAGTTCATCTAATAAATCAAATACTTTCTGTCCTTCTTTTCCATTAAATACAGCTTTTGTTGCCGCATCTTTACGTCCATTTTCCTTATCAACATATAGCCCACCTTGTGTTGCCAAGAGCTCTTCAAAGAACCATCCGTAATTTAATATTGAAAAACCGTACTGTTTTACGCTTTCGCCTTCCTTAACAGTTAATTTTTTTGCTGCTTCTTTTAATTCAGTGTATGTTTTCGGTGCTTTTTCTGGATCGAGTCCCGCTTTCGTAAAGGCATCTTTATTATAAATTAATACCGGTGTAGATGAATTAAATGGCATGGAATACATTTTCCCATCAATTGAATAATAATTCGTAATCGATTTTTCTAACTTCGATGTATCATATTTATCTTTTTTAATCCAACTATCAATCGGTGTAATTTTCTTACTATCAATCATATATTTCGTTGTAATTTCGCTAGATTGAACGAGAGCTGGTGATTCCTTTGACGCTGTTATATTTTTAAACTTCGTTAAAGATTCTTCATAGGAACCTTGAAATTCAGCCTTCACCTCATATTTATTTTGTGACTTATTATAGTCTGCAACAATTCCATCTAGTACACCTTGCGTTTTTCCACCCATTGCATGCCAAAAGCGAATGACTGTTTTGTCTCCACTTTTCTCTACGGGAGCTATCTTTTCCTTCGCTTCAGATTTCCCCTCTGTTTTACTACTTGAACACGCTGCAGTCGATAATGCCATTGTCGCTGCCATTATAATAGCAGCACCTTTTTTCCAAAATCTCATCTTACTCCCACCCTTTCACATGTATGATTACTTAATTGCCCCTTTTGTTAAACCTTGTTGTAACTGCTTCTGACCTAAAAACAATAAAATTAAAGTTGGAATAACAATGGCTGTAACTCCAGCCATCACACTCCCCCAATCTGTCGCAACTTCCTGAGATTGAAGTTGTTTCACTCCAATTTGCACGGTTCGAATTTTCTCATCATTCGTAACTAGAAGCGGCCATAAGTACATATTCCATGTTGTTAAAAAGCTATATATACCAAGCGTAATAAAGCTTGTTTTACAATACGGAATGACTACTCGGAATAAAAACTTCACATGGCCAATCCCCTCGATAAAAGCAGCTTCTTTCAACTCATTTGGAAGTGTCATAAAATGCTGGCGTAATAAAAAAATACCAAAAGCAGTTGCAAAGAACGGTATTGTCATTCCAGTAAACGTATTGATCCATCCAAATTGTTGTACCGTTAAAAAGTTGGGTACCATCGTTGCTTCCCACGGAATAAGCATCGTTGAAATAAACAGAAAGAAAATAAGATTTCGTCCTTTAAAGTTTAAAAATACAAATGCATAAGCGGCTAAGCTTGATACAACAAGCTGTCCGACCATTACCCCTGTTGAAACTATAAAACTATTGTATAAATAAGAAAACAGCGGCACTTTCTGAAAGATATGTATAAAATTATCGAATGTAAATTGTGTCGGAAGCATCCTTCTCATTTGAATATCTTCCGGCGTCATAAACCCTAACAAAAATGCGTATAGAACTGGAAAAAAGACCATCACTGCGCTAATAGTAAGCAAAGTATATAACAGAATATATTGTTTCCACCTTTTAGCAATCATTTATAATGCACCTTTCTCTCCGCAAACTTAAATTGAAGTAATGTAGCAATGAAAATAAAAATAAACAATATCATTGCCTGTGCACTCGCTGTGCCAAATTGATGATTTGCAAAAGCTTCCTTATAGATAGAGTACACAATTAAGTTTGTTGCATCATTCGGTCCACCGTGCGTTAAAATATCGATCTGTCCAAAGCTTTGAAATGCACTAATTAAAGTAACAGTTATAATAAAAAACAATGTAGGCGATAGCATTGGTAATGTAACGCGTCGAAGTTTATGTAAATAACTAGCACCGTCAATAGATGCACTCTCATACAAAGTCGTATCAATATTTTGCAAACCACCCAATATAACTAAAAATGTAAAACCTGTATTTACCCACACAGTTGTAACTGATACAGAAAATAATGCCCAGTCCGGACTTGTTAGCCATGCAATTGCAGGAAGATTCATCGAGCCGAGTATATTATTGAATAAACCGACACTTGGATGGAATAAAAATAACCAAATTACTGCGCTAGCTGCTACTGAAATTCCCATTGTTGAAGAGAATAAAACTCGAAACAACCCTATTCCTTTTATTTTTTCGTTTGCAATTAATGCAAGGAACAAAGCCAACACAATACTAGTTGGGACTGTATACAATACAAAGAGTAAAGTAGACTTTAGGCTTTTATAAAAAGTTGGATCAGACAATAAATATTGATAGTTTTCAAGTCCTACGAACAGGTTTGCCTCACCATGAACATCTGTTAAATAAAAACTATAATAGATAGTGCGAAACAATGGATAAAACAAAAAGATTGCAAATAAGACTATGGAAGGTGCTAAAAATAACAATCCTGTACGTAAATCTTTCGTGCGGCTCCATAACGTCCTCTTTCTTGAAACTTCTGTTTGAACAGGTAAGTTTTCTATCTCAATCATCACTTTGCCACCGCCTTCAACTCTTCATCGGCAACCAATCGAATCCTTTCGTTTGTATCGTTATGAAAGAAACATAGTTTTTCTACCGGAAACTGTAATTTGACTTTATTACCTTTTTTCAAAATAAGTTGTCCAATTACTTTTGCACTCCATGTTTTTTCATTTACTACAAAATTTAAGATTGTTTCATTTCCTAATACTTCTACAGATTGTAGTGTAACTTCTTGACCATCTTCAGCTAGTACAATGTGCTCGGGACGAATCCCTAAGCGTACTTTCCGTTCTGGAAACTGTTGGAATTTCCCAAAAGACAGTGGAATTTGTAACCCATCGACATGTAAGCTCCCCATTCCTTTATCTACGATTCCATCACCAATATTCATGGATGGTGAACCGATAAAGCCAGCGACAAATTCATTTGCAGGATAGTTATATATATCAAGCGGTGTGCCTACCTGTTGTATACTCCCTTTGTTTAACACCATAATACGATCTCCCATCGTCATCGCTTCAATTTGATCATGGGTCACATAAATCATCGTAATACCTAATCGCTGCTGAATCTCTCTAATTTCAATACGCATTTGTGCACGCAACTTTGCATCCAAGTTAGAAAGTGGTTCATCCATTAAACAAATTGGTGCTTGACTTACAATTGCTCGCGCAAGCGCCACACGTTGCCTTTGTCCACCTGATAATTGCCCTGGTTTTGATTTTGTATACTCCGTAAGCCCTACCATTTCTACTGCCTCTACTAGTCGTTTTTGTCGTTCTTCTTTCGGAATTTTCCGTATTTTCAATCCAAATAAAATATTTTCTTCTACCGTCAAATGTGGATATAAAGCATAATTTTGAAATACCATTGATAAATTTCTATTTTTCGGTTCTAAATCATTCGCAACATTTTCATTAATAAGTAACGCCCCAGAAGTAATTTCTTCTAAACCTGCAATCATTCGCAGTAATGTACTTTTTCCACATCCAGAAGGGCCAACTAGAACAAAAAATTCACCTTTTTGAATCTGCACCGAAACATTTTCAACTGCTATTTCCTTTGAATCTTTATAAACTTTTGATACATCTCTTAATTCAATCATCAGTTTGCACTCCTTTTTTGTTCTTATAACCATACTTCACAGCAGCTTAGTGAAATCCGCTTTAACTGCAATCCCCACCCCTTTTTTTGGCTTAAATACATCTAAAAAACAACTTCTCTACAAGTAGATTCATAAGGAAAAGGTTCCATAAACATTGATTTTTATATAATTTAAATATACTTATAGATTAATAAATAAAAACAACCTACATAGAACAATCTTCTTCTCATTTAAAACGCTATAAACTAGAGTAAATGTAAGAAATATAAATGGATTGTTATATGTAAGCGGGTGTTCTCAAATGTTTTCTACCCTAGTTACGTTGTTATCTTTACTATATTACTTATTTATTAAGTCAGTTTTGATGATTTGTTAATAAGATGTTAATCACATGTTAATAGTTTTTTTACAATATTCATCACATCACTTACAACAGGATACATTTCGTACTGCCTTTTCTTACAACGCCACAAATTAACATAAAAATACTAAATTTCAAAAAAAACTTTTTTCCATATTTTATCTATAATAATATATATATGATAGAATTTTATAAATTTATAAAAAGATTAAGAGGCGATATAGAATGAAAAGATATATTAAAATAAAAGGAATTGGTACATATTTTCCAAAAAGAAAAGTAAATTCTTTTGAAATAGATCGTATGTTAGGTGTCCCAGAAGGCTGGACATTAAAAAAGGCCGGGGTGAAAACACGATACTTTGTTGACGATGAAACATCTTCTTATATGGGAGCCGAAGCTGCCAAAAAAGCTGTAGCAGATGCTAATCTAACATGGGAAGATATCGATTGTATCATCTGCGGAAGCGGAACAATTCAGCAGGCAATTCCTTCTACTGCTTCACTAATTCAGGAACAACTTGGACTACAGCATTCTGGTATTCCATGTTTTGATATCAACTCCACATGTTTAAGTTTCGTAACAGCGCTTGATACAATTTCTTATGCAATTGAATGTGGGAGATACAAAAATGCTGTCATCATTTCTTCTGAAATTTCTTCTGTAGGATTAAATTGGGGACAAAACGAAAGCAGCATTTTATTCGGGGATGGCGCAGCCGCTATTGTTGTAACAAAAAGCGATCAAACTTCTTCTATTATAGCTTCCCATATGGAAACGTACAGCTCTGGTGCGCACCTATCAGAAATTCGCGGTGGCGGAACAATGATTCACCCTAGAGAATATAGCGAAGAACGAAAAGAAGACTTCTTGTTTGATATGAATGGCAGAGCAATTTTCAAATTGTCCGCTAAATATATGTTAGGTTTTATCGAGAAACTGCTTATGCATACTGGTTATTCCCTAGATGATATTGATTTAATTATCCCTCACCAAGCAAGCGGGCCAGCTATGAAGCTGATTCGTAAAAAATTGGGTGTCGATGAGGATCGCTTTATGACTATTTTTGAAGACTATGGGAATATGATTTCTGCATCTATTCCAGTCGCTCTTTTCGAAGCCATTAAACAAAAGAAAGTGCAACGCGGGAATAAAATATTGTTATTGGGTACTTCTGCGGGACTTTCTATCGGAGGCATTCTTCTTGAGTACTAAGAAAACAGTACTAATCACAGGGGCACGCGCACCAGCAGCATTACATTTAGGCAGACTGTTCAAGAAAAGTGGACATACCGTCATTATGACAGATAGTATCCCTTATCCATTAAGTAAAGTTTCAACGAGTACTGATTATTTTTATGAAATTCCTTCTCCAAAATGGAACACATATGAAAGTATCTATGTACTACAATCAATTATTCAAAATCATAATGTAGATTTACTTATTCCTACTTGTGAAGAAGTATTTTATATATCTAGACATAAACAGGAGTTAAGCCAATTTTGTCATGTATTAGTAGACGAGTTTCACAAACTTTCCTTACTCCATAATAAATGGGAGTTTATTCAGTTAGTCACGAAATTAGGTTGGCAAGTTCCTGCAACATATAAAACAAATAATGAACAAGCCGTTCAGCTAATGCTTCAGCAAACATTGCCTGTCACTTATTTTGTACTAAAACCTATTTTTTCTCGTTTTTCCGATAAAGTACTGTTTATTACAAAAGAAGATGTTGCAGCAGGCATCACAATGGGCAAGCAAAATCATATCATTCAAGAGTTTATAAAAGGAGTTCAACATTGCTCCTATAGTGTTGTACATGCTGGAAAAGTATTAGTTCACTCTGTCTACAAAACGGAGTTCACGGCTGGTTTAGGCGCTACTATTGCTTTCAAGCATATTAATCATCCAAAAATTGACCAATTTGTTGAACATATTGTAAAAGAGCTAAATTTCTCTGGGCAAATTGCCTTTGATTTTATAATTACAGAGGATGGAGATGCTATTCCGATTGAGTGTAATCCTCGTACCACAAGTGGATTACATTTATTCGATGAAGAAATATTATCCGCCTTTTTTGATAAAAAAGTGAACAATATGCTAATTCCAAAGCCAGATTCCCAATGTGCAATTCGATTAGCAATGTTTTTATATGGACCTCCTTACTTAAAAAACAAACAAACACGTAAACGATGGTGGAAAGTCCTATGTTCCTATCCAGATATCATTTATAGTCGTTCTGATAGGAAACCATTTTTTTATCAGTTCTATAGCATGTATAAACTATGGCTTGAAAGCAATAAACATGGTCGAACTATTTTGGAGCAAACAACATATGACATATCATGGGACGGTGAAAAGTTATGAAAATGCTGGTAACTGGAGGAACTGGTTTTCTAGGACAAAAACTCGCTTTTCGATTAGCCAGTATGGGCTATGAAGTAACAGCAATCGGAAGAAATAAAACAATTGGCAAATTATTAGAGCAAAATGGAATTGAGTTTGTACACTGTCCCCTGGAAGACAGGCATAGTGTTCTACAAGTTTGTAAGAATAAAGACTATATCTTTCATAGCGGTGCCCTTTCTTCTCCTTGGGGCAAATATAAAGATTTTTACAATGCAAATGTATTAGGAACAAAGCATATTATCGAAGGAAGTCTAAAGTCTGATGTAAAGCGCCTCATTCATGTATCAACACCGAGTATTTATTTCTATTATGATGAACGACAAGATGTAGCAGAGAATGCGAAACTTCCTAATACACTTGTAAACCATTATGCGAAAACAAAATACATGGCCGAGCAAGCTGTTGATCAAGCGTTTGAACATGGGTTACCGGTCATCACGATACGCCCACGTGCTTTATTTGGCCCAGGAGATAACGCCATTCTTCCACGCCTTATTAAAGTATGTGAAAAAGGCGCTCTACCGAGAATTGGTACAGAGGATGTACTTGTCGATATTACATATATCGATAATGTCGTAGATGCCTTACTTCTTTGTATGCATTCGCCTAAGCATACATTAGGACAAAAATACAATATAACAAATGGCGAACGTGTAAATTTATATGAAGTAATTGAGAATGTAATGAAGCGCCTTGGAAAGGAGGTACAATATAAAAAAATTTCCTACAAAGCTGCTTTTACAATTGCTGCTATACTAGAGGGCATTTCAAAAACTATTTTATTCGGGAAAGAACCTATTCTCACAAAATATACAGTCAGTGTGCTTTCAAAAAGCCAGACTTTAAGTATTGATAAAGCTAAAAAAGAACTAGGCTATGCTCCAAACATCAGCATAGAAGAAGGAATCACAAACTTTGTAGAATGGTGGAAAATACAATGAAAATCAATTTTTTAAAGCTATATGATACAGGATATTGCACACATCCCGAAAAAATTGCATATTCCAAGGGGAGTTGGAAACAAATACGTTTTCCAGCTACAGTAGGATTACTCCAACATCCAAGCTTAGGATATATTTTGTTTGATACTGGATATGCCGAGCACTTTAAAGAAGCAACCAAAAAATTTCCTTACTCTGTATATGCTAAACTTACCCCTGTTCATTTTACAGAGGAGCAATCTATTAAACAGCAACTGATTCTTGATGGCATACGGCCAGAAGAAATTAAATATATCATTCTTTCTCATTTTCATGGTGATCATACAGCAGGGCTACCAGACTTTCCGAAAGCAAAAATACTAACTTTCGCGAAAGCTTATGAGGATATAAAAAAAAGAAGTAAATTTGGTTCTCTATTAAAAGGTTGCTTAAAAGATACGCTACCAATTGATTTAGAACAACGAATGACATTCATTGACCAAACCACATTACTTACCCTACCCCCTACATATGGAAAGTTTGAAGAGGGCTATGATGTATTTGGTGATGGCTCATTACTCGCTGTTGATTTAACAGGACATGCAATTGGACAATTTGGTGTCTTCGTCCATTTACATAGTAATAAAATTGTTTTTCTTTGTGCAGATGCAGTGTGGCTAAGTAAAACTTATAAGAATCTTGTATTTCCAAGTAAGGTTGCCAATTTTTTAACTGGAGATACGAAATCTTATCGTCGAAACATCGAAAAGTTACATCATTTATCGCGAATATCACCAGAAATTGAAATTCTTCCAACTCACTGTGAGTACACATGGGACAAAATTAAAACAGGAGTACACTATGAATAAATTACAGATTCTAAAGCAATATTTGAAAACAAAATATTACTTACGTTTTTCAAATCGCCAGCAATTGGAACAGTTTCATCAGCAAAAAATAACAAAACAACTTTTGTTTACGATAGAAACGTCTCCGTTCTATCGCCAGTTATATACCCCTTTTTTAAAAGAAATCCACAAGGGGAATTTAACTGTACTTCCCATCATTGACAAAAAAGTAATGATGGCGCACTTTGACACATTAAATACAGTTGATATTTCAAAGGAAGAGGCCTTTCATATAGCATTTGAAGCAGAAAAGACCCGAAATTTCTCTCCAACAATCCGTAATATAACTGTTGGACTATCATCTGGCACTAGCGGAAATCGCGGAATCTTTCTCGTTTCTGAAGAGGAACAAATGATGTGGGCTGGTTCTATTATCGGCAAAGTGCTTCCTTCTAGCATTCTACATAAACATACAATTGCCTTTTTCTTACGAGCGAACAGCAATTTATATGAAACGACAAAGAACAAACGCATTTCATTTCATTTTTTCGATCTACTAGATTCCTTTCAACAACATATCACTCGACTAAATGAAGTAAATCCATCTATTTTAGTTGCTCCCCCTTCAATGTTGCGAAAAATCGCACATTGGAAAGAAGAAGGGCTTATTACGATTTGTCCAAAGAAAATTATTTCTGTTGCAGAAGTACTTGAAGATATTGATAGAGAGTTTATCAGTACAATTTTTCAACAGACAGTACACCAAATTTATCAATGCACAGAAGGATTTCTTGCTACAACATGTAAACATGGTACATTACATATCAATGAAGATCTCGTTCATATTGAAAAAGAATACTTAGATCAGGAAAAAGGGATATTCGTTCCCATTATTACTGATTTCATGAGGAAAACACAGCCTATAATCCGCTATCGTCTCAATGACATATTAATTGAGAAAAAAACAGCGTGCACCTGTGGTTCTCCCTTCTTAGCCTTAGAACGAATTGATGGTCGATGTGATGATATATTTATTGGGATAAATGAATTGGATAAGAGTGAAGTATCTATTTTTCCTGACTTCATTCGAAGAGCAATTATGTTTGCATCCAATGAAATTCAAGAATTTAAAGTGATTCAGCACAGCACAGAGGAAATTGAAATTCAACTTAAAATACCACCTGAACATTTCAAATCATGTAAATCAAATGTGATACGAGAATTAAACACACTATGGAGCACAAAAAATTGTATTGTACCACACTTTTTCTTTTCGCATTATGATATTGAACTATGTGATAAAAAATTAAAAAGAATAGAGAGCCTTATAAAGCATGGTGAGCATGTATGATTAAGTTACATGATGTTCATTCCTTACACAGCATTGAATGGACCACAAAAAAAGATGGAGCATATGTAAGAGACAGCTTTCTGCCCCTCTTACAAAATGACCTTACAGTATTTATTGAAAATGTTAACACTCAGCTATTTCTATTAGAAATTGATGATCTTATCTTGCCAGTTACTGTTAATAACGAGGAATTTGAAAACTCTTATGTATGTTCTCCTTATACCCATTACATATCCTATGCACTAGAAGAGTTATGGGAATTAAAAAAACCGTGGTTAGAGAAGTTACTAACCTATCCGATTCATTTTATCGGAAGCTGGTTAAGGCGAACGAATATTAATAAGGTAATTGTAGTAAATAATTGGATGCTATCTACAAACCTTTATCATTCTGTCAATAAACAACAAATCGAACAGATTACAAATTTGCTTGTTGAGAAATTTCCAGAGCATACAATTCTATTCCGTTCTTTAAATAACGAATTATACCCTACAATTACACAAGCATTATCTACAGTAGGTTACAATAAAATTATGTCTCGTTCCATATACTTATTTGATCCGAAACACTATAAGAAAATGAACCGAAAAGAACGAAAAGACTTATTAAACGATAAAAATTTATTAAAAAAAAGCAATTATGAAATAATTACGAATGAGGGATTAACAAAAGAGGACATTGTACAAATTTCCAAGTTGTACAATCAACTATATATTGAAAAGTATTCCGTCCATAATCCAATGTTTACACCAGCTTATTTATGGAATGCACTTCAGCATCATTTATTTGAAATAAAAGTCATTAAAAAAGGAGATACAATTGATGGTGTCATTGCTTATTTTATTAGAGATGGAGTTATGACAACTCCTATACTTGGCTATGATACAAACTCCGACCAACAGCAAGGCTTATATCGTATTCTTTCGCTCCTTATTACAATGGATTCTATCGAAAAAAATTTAATTTGTCATTGCAGTGCTGGAGCTGGGGAATTCAAACGAAATCGCGGTGCAAAACAGCAGATTGAATACAGCTATATATATAATGCACATTTGCCACATAAACAACAAAAGGTCTGGAAAATCTTAAGTTGGATATTAAATACATGTATGGAACCGATGGCAAAAAAATATCGTTTTTAAACAAAACAGAGATAAGATTCTATCTTATCTCTGTTTCCATATCTTACATTATTCAGTAGATTGTTTGATAATTTCATTTGCTCCTGCTACTCTTAGCATATTTGCTATTTCTTTAAATCCTCGATTCTCCGCATGCTGCAAAGGAGTAATTCCTTCTCGATCTGGCATATTTACATCTGCACCACGATCAATAAGTAACTGTACAATTTGTTTATGGTTTTCACTGCCATTCCCAACAGCAATCGCTTTGAGCAATGCCGTCCAACCAAAGTCATTCTTATAATTCACATCGATATCTGTACGATCTACTAGCTCTTTTACAACTTCCACATGCCCTCTTTCAGCCGCTGAAATGAGCGCTGTTCCACCATGACGATTTGTTTGTCTAATATTCGTTCCTGCATCAATTGTTAGTTTCACAATATCAACATAACCCTCTTTGCTCGCATAAAGGAATGGATTTTCTTTATTTTTATCTGGCAATTCAATATTTGCACCTGCATCAATCAATGCTTTCACTGTCTCAACATGATTATGATACGTCGCTGCCATTACAGGTGTTTCTCCTTTATCTCCTGATATATTTATATTAGCCCCATCTTTTATTAATTTCATAGCTGTTTCTGTATCACCAATTGTTGCAGAAAGTAACAATTGCCTATCCATTAAATTCATACCCTTTTTCTCTTTGTTCTCTTCTTCCTCTGTATGCGTCTTCTCTTGTTTTTTTTCATTTTTTACTTGAACCGGTTTAGATTCAGCCTCTTCTTGCTTCTCACAAGCTACTATCATGGTGAAAAGCCCTAACAACATAAATAATAAAAACTTTTGTTTCCTCACAACTACATCTCCTATGAAAGATAATGTTTTTTTAACCATCCCTTCATCACATGTAACAACTCTTCTTCAATAGATTTATCCATAAGCCCCTTATATTCCTTCATTAATCGAATCATTGTATGCTTATGTTCATAATTTCTTAAAATATGATTCATGTGCGGAATGATATGCCACTCTGCTTCCCCATTAACATATGAAGCAATTAGTTTAGCATGCTCAGGTGGCACTTGTATATCACTGTCTCCCGTAATTGCTAAAACAGGACATGATACTTGTTCTAAATATGTAACTACATTATATTGTAACTGTTCTCGTAGCCATTTTGCATTCACTTTTATACCTTTTATCCATATTACAGATTTTGTTGAATCTTGCACCTTTTTCATAAGCACTTCATTTTTCTTCTTCATCCGCTCTGGAATCTTCAACATTCTAGATAACCATCCAATAGACCCTGATGTAGTTGTTAACTCGTTAGCAACTTTCTCTATTTGTCTTTCAAACAAAGATTTAGATGGTTCTGCTGCACCAGCAAGTAATATTAATCCTGCAACTGATTCTCTTGCGTAGACAGCTGGTGCAAGTAAAGCACCCTCACTATGTCCTGCAATAATAACACGTTTTGGATCTATTTGCGGGTGATCCTTTAAAAACCTAATCCATAAAACAGCATCATCAATAAAGTCTGTTACCCCGGATTTATAATAATCCCCCTTACTTTTATGAGTACCACGCTTATCATAACGAAGCACCGCAAATCCTAGAGAGGTAAAATAATCCGCTAACCCTCTATATAAGTTTAACTGCAAACGACCTGTATTTCCATCACGATCTCCGGTTCCATTACCACCAATTATTAAAATAGCTGGATACGATTCAGAATAATATGTAGGGAGTGTTAATGTTCCTTGAAGTGTATACGCACATTCCATCGTCACAAACAGTTCTTTCCCCATGTTTATTCTCTCCTCACTGTTTTCCAAGAATAATATATAGTTAAAAGCGCTCTTCTTTCCTAATATATCCTATGCCCATATTATCAAAAATGAGAACAAGTATATAATACAGATGTTTATATTATATATGAAGAACTATTACTAATGAAAAAGATGTGTAGCAATTTCTACACATCTTTTTTCATTCACAGCCAGTAATTAATAAATCATCTTCTAACTTAAGTAACAATGTATCCGTATCAATTTCCTGACCAATCTCTATATTTATAGATCGTATATGACCACTAATTCCTACTGCTACTTTCTCCAGTATTCCATCATTTTTTCGAATTGTCATTAGTTGTTCCCATTCATATACGTAAGATGATTCATCAACGAAAATCTCTTCTACTCTTCCTTTATATGAACTATAAATTTCTTCAATCATCGCTTTCATTCAAAATCTACTCCCTACTTCACGCTTCTCTATTTTTCTCATCTATTCTATCACTCATGTAATAAACTCATTATGTTTTTAAAAATTCAAAATTAAATTCATAAATAAAATGACAATTATGCGTTTAATAACATTATTTCTCTAATTATTTACCATATTCCACCCTAATCCAAACTCCTAATTTTATTTATTATTCAAAAAATATCCAGTAAAATAAAAAGATACGGTTATAAGAAAGTAGGGTAAAAAATGGAGTCACAGGAACTTTTATTAAAAGAAATCGCAATGATTGAAAAATGGGAGAGAAACCAGGAAGACCTTTGGTTCTTTGAAAAGTGGGGGAAAATTCCGTTTGCTATTCTTGATAAACTAACTCCAAAATTCATTCATAAAAAAATTAATATTTTACTAGATGAACTCATTCAATATCTCAATTCTGGAAGTAAATATTTAATTCATCCACAAACAACAATAAAGAAATTTGAAAATGCAGCTTCTTTAACAGATGTTCAAAAATTCTCTTTACATGAGATGGATACAATCGTTGATAAAATTATCGAAAATAGAAAATCTGTCGCAACAGCCCAAGGAGCCACAACTGGATTTGGCGGTATTTTTACTCTAGCAATTGATATTCCGGCAGTTTTAAGTATGTCACTAAATATTTTGCAAGAAATTGCAATTTGCTACGGGTATAATCCCGAAGATATTCAAGAGAGGTTATTTATCGTAAAATGCTTACAATTCTCTTCATCTGATATTGTAGGAAAACAAACAATCCTTCATGAATTAAAACATTTTGATGGCCGCGCCAATCATGACGACAGTGTGTCACAAATTAAATCATGGCGAGAAGTGTTTACTGTGTATCGTGACAATTATGGTTGGAAAAAGTTATTTCAGATGATTCCTGTTGCTGGCATGATTTTTGGAGCCTACTTAAACCGAAAAACAATTGAAGAAATTGCAGAAGTAGGGAAAATGCTTTATAAGAAAAGAAGGATACTGGATAGACTAGAAGAAATAAAATACACTTCTAAATAGTGTCTAAAAAGGTGGGCTGGTGCAAAATAAAAGAGAATATACCACATATATTTCTAGCACCAGAATCCCCCAAAATTATCAAGGGCTTTTTCTACGTTTTTTCCCATTTAGAGAAAGTAACTCTATTTAAATATAATCAAAATAGAAATCACATCGTTCCCCGTATCAGCAAAATAAAAGGAATTAAGAATACTAACACATTTAATACTATCCCAATCTTTGCTCCATTATTTTTATCTACTGTATAAGAAAATATAGCTAAAATAAATCCAATAGGACAAAGAAATAAAGGTAAAACAAGGGAAATCCCATGAAATACAGTTAAAATAATTTCATTTATAAAGTTAACTATGAGTAAGATCAATAAAACTGGTATTGAAATCGATATAATTGTAGTTACCCCACTTTTTCCCAACAACACATTCTCCTTTTTATGATGAATTGAACATCTTCTTCTGCTAAAAAATATATCATAATTGAAAATATTAATGGTACAAAAAACACTACAGTAACTTAAAGAAAATAAGATATTATTTCCCTTTAAGTGTTTCACCTTTCTCATTTTACAAAAAAGGAAAAGCACCTTACTCTTAACAAGGTGCTTTAGCCATTATACTTTTTATTTTATACACGTACAGCTGTGCCACTTACAGCAACCATTAACATTCCATCACGAACGACCTCATAGTCTACATCAATACCAACAATTGCATTTGCACCTTTTTGCTTCGCAAGAGTTTTCATCTCTTCCATTGCAATATCACGAGCTTCTTTTAATTTACTTTCATATGCACCCGAACGGCCACCGACAACGTCACGAACAGAAGCAAATAGATCACGTACGATATTTGCACCCATAATCGCTTCACCGTTTACAATATCGATATACTCAATAATTTCTTTTCCTTGAATCGTTGAAGTTGTTGTTATAATCATCACTGACACTCTCCTATAATATCTACAAATTTACTGGTATTTCTTATACCTTTATTATCACATTGAAATAATAAATGAACCATCTAATAACCTTACATAAAGATGACAGTTTTGTAAGATTTCACTTATTAGAATTTTACGGACAGTAGTACTTCTACTCTTTGTTCTTAGGCAGTAGTATTACTGCCCGCGTAAATAACAAGATAAACTTAACCTTTATTGATTGTTACCGCACGTAGCTTTCAAATATGCATAGGTCGCTAAGTCTTCTAAAACCAGACTTCCAGCCTTATAATCTCTTACTTTACTTAATACTTTCTAATTCCCATTTATGGTTATTACCTGGTGAAGTTGTATGCTCAGGTTTTAAAATAAACTCACTACCTGCTACAAGTGGGGCGCTACCATTATCTGCAACACTACTTAGCCAATTATTTTGTCTAAATGTGATATAAGTAGAATCAGATTTTAGATAGAAGCTATTCTGATTAGGAAGCTTGTCTAATTTAATAGAAGATCTATTGTTTTCAGTATCTAACCAGTTATAATCATAACCATTTCCAATATTTAAATACTGATAACCACTATAACTACTGCTAGTAAACTTAAGGAACACTTCTTCATCTTTTTTGAATGGTTGTCCTGGTTTAGGCTGTCCTTTTCTTTCTATCATTACTGGTGTTGCTTGAATGTCTGCCCCATGTATTGCTTTTTGTATAGGACCGAGTCTCAATCTATCCCAATTCGACTGAGGTGAAAAGTGTACATATCGCCCACTAATTGTTTGGTCTAAACCAATGTGCCAATTCTCCTGTACCCCTTCACGTATGTTAACATTCGTCTTCAAATAGTACTGTTTTCCTTCTAGAATAGGTTCTCCGGAATTATCTACTACTAATTTATCGATAGCCTCTAGATAGCTTTTATTTGAAACAAGGGGCACAGAAACTTCAGTTTTATTATCTTGGACATCATTGAGTTCAAACTTAACTGTTGTTTCTCCAAGAGCTCTTTTGTTTACTGCTAAGTCTACAGGTTCATTCTCTTTAGATTCATACACATTTGAATTCTTATTTCGAACTAACTTTACCTTTTGTTGCTCACCTTCTTTATTTCTAACCGTAACAAAGATTTCTTCACTTATATTAAATAAACCTGGTATAACCGATGCATAAATCTTTTTCTTGCTATAATCATAACTGCTATATGATAGAGTTGGTCGTAGTGCGCGGTTATCAAAGAAACCAAGGTTCTTACCTCGTTCTAAAAGAGTCCGATTTGGACCATAACGAACTAGATTTTTGTTTAACTGACCATTCACTACAGCGTTTACTGACCAAACATAACTATCTATCCCGCTATGTTTAAAAAATTCGTCCAGTGAAAGATTATGATCAACGCTAGCAGGTTTTGTTTTATCATTTTTTGGCGTATACACTCTAAATTTTGGTATAGAACCCAAATTTGTTTCTACTAATGTAGTAGAAGCATTTACATTAGACGCAAAATGCGCCCAATCTCCTAAATTTTCAAATTTTCCATCTTTCATTGTATACACATTCATCGTACTAGTAGGCAATACTTCAATAGAAAGAGGTGCCCCTTGTTCTACTGCTTTTAATTCATCCAGTGTTAGGGAAATTTTCACATCGGCTTGACCTTCTACACTGTCCATTAGAATTTCAGTTTTATTGTTCCCTCCTTTTTCTGTAGTTAACAAGTTTGCTTTATAACGGTCTTGTGTTGCCTTTACAGTATTGATAATTTTATTTCCTAATCGAATGTTAAAGTGAGGTGAAACATCTCCAGCAGATGCTGTACCCGTATTTTTATATTCTAGATGAAAGCGCACATTTGCTGCTTTAGCTGAATCAACAGTGGTTGCTGTTGACCAATCAAAACTATTAGAGATACTTTCTGTTTCCGTTTTTGTATTAGAATAACCATACCCCACATTTAACGATCCTTTTCCTGAAGGTACAGGACCCGCTGCTGATCCCTCAGCACCAGCTTCACCAGCTAAACCTATATTAAAAGAATGTTGTACCGATAAACTTTTTTCCCAAGTCTTAGTACGTGATTCACCATTTGAATCTGTAATACTAGCAACTGGAGTAATATCGATGCGTTTTACAGCAATTTGTAGATTTGGTACATTCGCAATCATAGGATTGAAATCTACATCAGAATCACTGCCATAATGCTCCACTTCATAGCTGTCTGTAAAAGGGTCTCCATCTGAGTTTGCACTCCTAGGATTTGTTATAAATCTCTTTTCACCAAAGTCTTGCTGTTGATCCCATAGTTGGGCTTCATTTTTTCCTGTCTTTTTATTAAATACAATTTTAAATCCTTTTTCTTCTACATCATTAGGAATGCCATCATTATCCCAGTCATTATTTTCCTGAGGCTCTTCCATAATTATGATTCCTTTTTTTTCAGAACCATCATAGATAATATTTTGCCCTTCCTTCATATTTTTATCTTCTTTAAAAGTTTCCACTTTTCCGCCTTGTTCAGGTGTTGTTTCAGCTAAAGTAGGGGATGCTAAAGTCAGCGCCATCGTTACACCACTTAATACCCCAAGTGTTGGTTTTAATTTCTTCATCGTCATTTTTCTCCTTGTTTTCTAGATGAGTTCGAACATCTACTAGTAAGATTAACTTCATCATAGCCAACAAAGCTTTCATTTCTCTCTCATAAATGTTACAAAAGTCTTTCAACCGTCTTATTTCTTTTCTGATATAACAGGGAGAGTAAACCAAAATTCACATCCCTGTCTTCCATCTGGACGATCCTGAACACCAATTTCCCCATTGTGCATTTCAACTAGCGATTTTGCAATGGCGAGCCCAAGTCCAGATCCTCCAGATTGTGAACTTCTTGATGGGTCTGTTCTGAAAAAACGATCAAATATACGTAATTGGTCATCGGAAGAAATCCCTTCTCCTTCATCACGCAGAGTGAATTTGACTTGCTGTTTCTGTTTATTTTCCTCTACAATTAACTCAATTGTTCCAAACGTAGGAGAATGCCGAATCGCATTTTGTAACAAATTCCCTATAACTCGTGCTATTTTACATGGCATAATCCAAAGTCGTGGCAATGTATCCGCAACTTGCAATTGCAACTGAATATCTTTTTCCTCTAGTAAAATTGAATGTGAATCTAGTACTTTTAATAGAATGCTATCTACATGTGTTAAATTTGGCTGAAATGCTTCTTGTCCAAGTTCTAACTTAGAAAGATCGAACAAATTATTAATTAATCCACTTAATCTTTGTATTTCGTTTAGAATTGTCGTTAAGTACTGCATTTTCATGTTAGGTTCCTCAATTAAACCATCCTGTAACGCTTCTATCATCAATTGTATACTAGCTATAGGAGTTCGTAAGTCATGGGAAATATTCGCAATTAACTCTGTACGTGCTTTCTCCCCTTTTTCTAACTTAGTAAAGCTTTCTTCTAATTTTTTAGCCATTTGTTGAAAAGCTGTCGCTAATTCCTTAAATTCTTCTGGTTCTTTTCCTATTATGTACATCGTTCCAAATTGCCTATCACTAAACTGTTGGGTTAATGCAATCAAATTTTGAATAGATCTCATAATAGGACGTGTCATTAACCAGTAAATAATCGTTGAAACAATCATTGCTACAATCACAATTCCTATTAATAATTTTGTTTGTTCCGGTCTAAGTAACATTCGCCTTTCACTGTACCAAATAAAAATTAACATGATACTTGTACTTAATAGATTCATCAATAACAATTGATTACGTAATTTCATGCTTGACTTCCTTCCTCTGGCTCAAAGCGATAACCAATGCCCCAAACTGTATGAATCCAACGGCTCTTTGTTGTATGCTTCTCTAATTTTTCACGTAAGCGACTCATTAACACAGTAACTGCATTTGTACATCCTTCATACTCAAAACCCCAAATTTGTTCAAGAAGTTGGGAACGGGAAAATACTTGTTTTGGATGTTTTGCCATTAGATAAAGTACCTCAAATTCTTTCACAGTTAGCTCGATTTCATGTTCACAAACAAATACACGCCTTTTTGTTGGACAAATCTTCAAATCTAAAAACTCTATCATTTCCGATACCGGTTCTTGTGTTTGTGGTGTTACATAATTTCCTCTTCTTAATATAATTTGTACCCTTAATACTAATTCACGAGGTGAAAACGGCTTTGTCACATAATCATCCGCACCCATTGTTAATCCTAAAATTCGATCTCTTTCCTCTCCCCTAGCTGTTAACATAATAATAGGGATATTAGAGTATTGGCGAATTTCCTCACATAATTCCCAACCATCTTTTTTCGGCATCATCAAATCTAAAATAATTAAATCTGGTTGATATTGCTGAAATACATCCCAACCTTCCGTTCCATTTACAGCGGTGTATACTTCATATCCTTCTCTTTCCAAGTACCGTTTACATATGTCTCGGATATTATCTTCATCTTCTATGATTACAATTCTCTTTTTCATACATTAAATCTCCTTAGTTACTTATAAAAACTGCGATAACAACACACTAAATAAAATTATACTTTTACAAAATAGTGCTGATATAATTAGCCTTCCTAAGTTATTTCTTGCTTCTTATCAACTTTAAAGAATGTTAAAAATAAAAATGGGTTACAAAATATTTTTTATATGACCATAAAAATGTTTGAGTTACTCTATACACAACAGTTCATCCTATTTGTAATCTCACTTGAAATAAGCTTGTTTAGTAAAAGGTAGTAATCTTTCCATACTTGTATATCTCTGCTTTCAATTTCCTCATCTTTCTAATCCTCCTAATGTTCTTGCAGCAAGTTATGTAACGAATTATAATTAAATATATTTTAATGTAGTTTAACACATAATCATTTCTCCATTAATCTGTATTTACTTTATTCAAATTAAATTTAACTAATTGAAGGAATTCATCCATCAATTGTTTTCACTGATATCATCGAATATAATTCCGCTAGAAATATATGTAGTATATTCTCTTTGCATTAGATCCTAAAAAGGCCCCTAATGCTAGGGGCCTTCCGCTTTTATTTTTCAGTTTTCTCGTTTTCTTCCACTACTTGCACAACAGGCTTCTCACTTACCGCTTGCTGCACAGTACCTTTTCCAGCAAAGCTTTCTAATAGTTCTTTTAAGTCAATACCAGAAGAAGCTTTTAATGTTTCTTGCATCGTTGCCATTAGATCCGTTGCGTATCCTGCCACTTTTCCAGCGCCGCTGTTTTTTCCACCGCCGCCTGTATCAACAACAGTAATTTTATCAATATTGCTAAGTGGGCTTGCAACTTCTTTCGCATAGCTTGGAAGCATTTTAAGAACCATATCCATAATTGCTGCTTGCCCATATAATTCAAATGCTTCCGCAATTTTTTGTTTTGCTTCTGCTTCTGCTAAACCTTTTAACCTAATAACATCCGCTTCCGCTGTACCTTGCGCTTTTTGAACTTCTGCCTTTGCTTGCCCTTGTGCCTTTTCAATTTCAGCTTTTGCTAAACCTTCTACACGTACTTCTTCCGCACGTGCCTTTGCTTCTGCCTCAATCTTATATTGATCTGCATCTGCTTTTTTCATTTGTTTTACTTTTTCGGCTTCCGCTGATTGTTCAACTGCATAACGATCTGCATCTGCTTTTTTCTTTACTTCCGCATCATATTGTTTTTCACGACGCGCAATTTCTTTTTCTTCTAATTCAATTTGTTTTTCACGCTCAATAATTTTAACTCGCATTTGTTCTTCTGTAACGCCTTGTTGTGCTTTCGCCTGCTGTAATTCATACGAAAGGTCCGCATCAGCACGAGCTTGCTCTTGCTCTCTCTTATACGATTGTACTTTTAATTCTTTATGCTTTTCAGCCTCAGCAATTTGTGCATCACGTTGATATTCAGCTTCTTTTGCTTCTTTTTCTGCACGAGCTTTTTCAATACGTGCTTCTTTTTCGCGCTCCGCATTCGCAATTGTTGCATCACGTTTCACTGTTGCGATTTGCGGTTGACCTAAAGCATCTAAATAACCATTTTTATCCATGATTTCTTTAATCGTAAAGGAGACAATACGAAGTCCCATTTTCTTTAAATCTGTCGAAGCAACTTCATGTACTTTTTGTGCAAATTGCTCTCTATTGCTATAAGCATCCTCCACTGTCATTGAAGATAAAATAGCACGTAAATGACCTTCTAACACTTCTTTCGCTTCAATCTTTAACTCTTCTGTTTCTTTTCCTAAATATTGCTCAGCCGCTGTCGATACTTCTTCAATTGTTGAGCCTACTTTAATAATAGAAACACCATTTACTGTAACTGGTACCCCTTGTTTTGTATACGTATCACGTGTTCCAACCTCTAATTTGTAGTTTAATAAACTAAGAGGTTCTGCTCGTTGCATAATCGGTACGACAAAAGTACCTCCACCACGAATAATTTTAATTTTCTTTCCATCATCTGTTGTAACAACGTTCTTTCCGCCTCCAAGCCAGTTCCCGGTGACAATCAATGCTTCATCTGGACCAACTGTACGGTATTTTGTAATAAACACCAAAATAAGTAAAAGTAAAATTGCGAGTAGTACACCACCGATAATTAATGGAATCATTCATATTCCCCCTTATAACTTTGGTTTTTTTAAAGAATAAGCGATGTTTTTTACAAGCAAAACACCATCTTGAACTTCCTCAACCATGACCTCTGTTCCTTGTAAAATATCTTTCTTTCCAATTGACTTAGCTGGTATCGCATTGCTTCCAAATTGTGAAGAGACTAATACTTCTCCAAATCCTTCCTTTGGTATTGTAATAATCACTTCTCCCTTGCAACCAACAAATTCATCCATACGTTGCACTGTATTTTGTTCAGCTTCTGCAATTGGTTTTAAAATCAATATCTTCATTAGAAAAACACCAATAAAGGATATACCAAAAGAGAGACTAAAAATAACAATACTATTCAAAGAAAATAAGTACTCACCTATATAACTAAACCCACAAAGCATTGCAAGGAAACTGAGTAGCAACGTTACAATGGATATAGATCCTCCTCCGAAGCTAAATATGGATTCAAATATATCTCCAAAAAAGATATAAATAACAGTAAGTATAGTAGTAATAATAAATCCATATAAATAAATTATTTCAAGTGGATAACCAAACAATGTCATGCCTTATCCTCCTTTCACCATTGCTTCTCTCTTTCTTATATGTATGCCTCACCTCTTTCAAAAATTATATTTCGTAATTTTCAGTTATTTCATCTTAAAAGAAAAACCTGTACGACAGGCTGCTTAAAAAAGAACAGGAGGAGCCTATGGTGACAGGCTCCTCCTAGAAAATAACCGTTATATTATATATCTATATAATATACTATTTTACATAAAAAGTAAAGTTATATATATATTTCTATTTCACCCAAATCTTATTTACAATAAAAACCCCTTAAAAAAGGGGCTACGCCATTTTCTCACCTGATTCTTCTCTAAAAAAGCTCTTCATCGCATGGAATACATCAGCTTTCTGTTTTAAAATGTAGTACCTGAAATTCTCATCTTTAATATTTTTATAAGCTGACATAAGTGTACTGTGACGATTATACTGATTTACTTCCCCATACCCAAACATATTACATACCTTCATCAATTCTTGCACAAGCTTCACACAACGAGCATTATCTGATGTTAAGTTATCTCCATCTGAAAAATGAAATGGATAAATATTATAGCGATCCGGTGAATACTTCCCATCTATAAGCTCAAGTGCTTTTTTATAAACAGAGGAACAGATTGTTCCACCACTTTCTCCTTTTGAAAAAAACTCTTCTTCTGTCACGACCTTCGCTTCTGTATGGTGAGCAATAAATTCTATATCTACTGTTTCATACTTTGTACGTAAAAATCTTGTCATCCAAAAGAAAAAGCTACGTGCCATATACTTCTCCCAAATCCCCATAGATCCACTTGTATCCATCATTGCTAATACAACCGCTTTTGAATCTGGCTTCAACACTTCATTCCACGTCCGAAACTTCAAATCTTCTTGACGAATCGGATGAAAAGCAGGCTTGCCATTCATGGCATTTCGTTTATAAGCTGATATCATCGTCCGTTTTTTATCAATATTTCCCCATAATCCTGTTTTTCTAATGTCATTAAATTCAATATGTTCAATACGATTTTCATCCATTTCTTTCCGCTTTAAGTTAGGTAGCTCCAGCTCTTTAAAAAATGCTTGCTCTAATTCTAAAATAGATACTTCTGCCTCATAATAATCTTCTCCAGCTGCATCTCCTGCGCCTTGCCCTTTTCCTGGTCCCTTTTGCTTTTGGCCACTTGATCCATCTTTTGCAACTACATCGCCAACTTTACTATTACCAGTTCCTTGCCCAACATGTTTATTCTTATCATAGTTATATCTAATTTTATATTCATCTAAAGACCGAATTGGTATTTTAACAACGTCCCTACCATTAGACATAACGATACTTTCTTCTGTCACAAGGTCTGGTAAGTTATTCTTAATTGCCTCTTGCACCTTTTCTTGATGGCGTTGTTGATCGTCATGTCCTTTGCGATGGAGGGACCAGTTTTCCTGTGAAATTGTATAATTTGGTTGATTTTCTTCGCCCATCCTTTTCCCTCCTTACTGTAATTTCCCTTATTTTCTCTAATAAACAGTAATATACGGATTTGAGGTTATGATCTAGCAACAAAAGTAGTTACAAAAGATCTGTTCATTAGAATTTACTTTTTCCAGAATCATAAGGCACCATAGTTTGTTTACATATTCCCCCGAACTTCCTTAACAAGACTTTAACATCCATTTTAAATTGAAATTTCTTTATCTGATAAGAAAGAAACACAATTCATTGTTGCACACTTCTTCACTCTGCAACATATTGTATTGTGTTGGCTTTTTCTGTATGAATGGTTGGTTACTCTATCATATGCATATTGTAAAAATAATTGACAATAAATTCATAAAATTGCGCCTTAATTTATTATGTTTGGACAAGCCTCTAGGAAACATTCACGATATAAATACAGATTGAAATACCGACCCAAAACCTAATTTTTAGTAGGAAGAGAGCATCCTGCCGAGCGTAGTAGCGGTCGGTTCCTTCTTTGCCCCATTCCATATAAAAACAAAGGAACGAAATGAGTGTTGACTTTCTTTTGTTTGCATAGCCGCAATTTAGATATTGGAAAATCAAAATGGATTTATATAGTGGGGGTTTATCACTTCAATCAGATAGATACAAAAACGCTGCCTCTGGTTTCATAAGAGACAGCGTTTTATTATCAAACTATCGATTCAACAAGCTACCTACATAGCGAAGCAATTCATTCGCTGATGAAGAATTATAGCCATGTTCATCGATTAGGCGTGCTACAACATCATTAATTTTCTTCAGCTGATTTTCGTCTGGTGTTTTAGTCGATGTTGTAATTTTCACAACATCTTTCAGATCAGCAAATAATTTTTTCTGGATTGCTTCGCGAAGACGCTCATGTGAGTTGTAATCAAAACGTTTCCCTTTACGTGCATACGCAGAAATGCGGATTAAAATTTCTTCTCGGAATGCTTTCTTCGCATTTTCTGAAATGCCAATTTGTTCTTCAATAGAACGCATAAGCTTTTCATCTGGACTCATTTCTTCGCCTGTTAATGGATCCCGTAATTTTGATTTATTGCAATATGCTTCAACGTTATCTAAGTAATTATCCATAAGCGTCTTAGCTGATTCTTCATACGAATACACGAATGCCTTTTGGACTTCTTTCTTAGCAATCTCATCGTACTCTTTCCGTGCTAATGAAATAAAATTCATATAGCGTTCACGGTCTTCGTTGCTAATAGATGGATGCTGATCTAACCCGTCTTTTAACGAGCGCAATACATCCAGTGCATTAATCGATGGTACTTCTTTTCTAATAATAGTAGAGGAAATACGGTTAATAACATAACGTGGATCAATACCACTCATACCTTCATCCTGATATTCACGTTGTAACTCTTCTACATCAATTGCATTATAACCTTCGACCATTTCTCCATCATATAAACGCATCTTTTTAATTAAATCAATATCTGGGCGCTTCGGATCCTTCAAACGTGTTAAAATCGTAAACATTGCTGCGACGCGAAGTGTATGCGGCGCAATGTGCACATTTGAAACATCACTTTCATAAATCATCTTTTCATAAATATGTTCTTCTTCACTAGCTCGTAAATTATACGGAACCGGCATCACAATAATTCTTGAATGTAAGGCCTCATTTTTCTTATTAGAAATAAAAGAGCGATACTCTGTTTCATTCGTATGGGCTACAATTAATTCATCCGCTGAAATAAGTGCAAATCTCCCCGCTTTGAAATTCCCCTCTTGTGTAAGTGATAATAGATGCCATAAAAATTTCTCATCACATTTTAACATCTCTTGAAATTCCATCATGCCACGGTTTGCTTTATTCAGCTCTCCGTCAAAGCGATATGCACGCGGATCTGACTCTGAACCATATTCTGCAATTGTTGAAAAGTCAATACTTCCTGTTAAGTCCGCAATATCCTGTGATTTTGGGTCTGAGGGACTGAATGTACCAATTCCTGTCCGGCGATCTTCAGAGAAGAAAATCCTTTCTACAACTACATCTTCAATTCTTCCACCATATTCTTTTTCTAAACGCATTACATTTAATGGTGACAAGTTCCCTTCAATTCTTACACCATACTCATCGTAAAAATCGTCACGTAAATGATGTGGTATTAGGTGAAGAGGATCTTCATGCATCGGGCAACCTTTTATCGCAAAAACGGCTCCGCGATCTGTACGCGAGTATGTCTCTAATCCTCGTTTTAACATAGTAACTAACGTTGATTTACCACCACTAACTGGCCCCATTAATAATAAAATCCGTTTTCTAACATCTAAACGTTTCGCAGACGGATGAAAATATTCTTCTACAAGACGCTCTAATGCATCTTCTAATCCAAATAGCTGATTGCTAAAAAAGTTATATTTTCTTCTACCTTCTACTTCCTCAATACCAGCATCTTTAATCATATTGTAAATGCGAGAGTGTGCAGTTTGAGCCACCCATGGTCTTTCCTTAACAAGCTCCAAATACTCCGCAAACGTACCTTCCCATTGTAAACGTTCTTCTGCTTCTCGATGTTGTTCAATTTTCTTTAGAATATCCATTATAGCTCCTCCCCCATCTCCTTGTTCAATCGGATTATTATAAAAGGTATGCGAGGATGTCCTTAAACATTCTTTAAATCAAACTGAAATCTTCTACAAACATTATAAATTTCATTCCAAAGTTAAAAGAAAATTCGGTATAATGAATTTATCAGGGAACTTCTCCCTCATTTTCACCAATATCTCTTCTTTACTTCCACAGAATCTACATAAACTCCCGACCAAATTAGCTAAAATATGAAGAAGGAGGATTCATATGAAATTATTATTAATTTTAGGTGTATCACTTACATTTCTTACTGCAATTTTCACTTCAGGTTATAATGATAAACCTGGTACAAACAAAAAGTGATGAGCCTAGGCTCATCACTTTTTGTTCTCTATCACATACAACTTTTAATATACAATTTCCAAATCTAAACCTGGAAAATTTTGTTGACGAAATGCTTCATAAATTAAAATTGCTGCTGTATTGGATAAATTTAAAGAACGCACTTTGTCAGTCATTGGAATGCGTAAACAATGATCGAAGTTTTCTTCGATTACGTTTGCTGGTAATCCGTTTGTTTCTCTTCCAAATACAAAATAATAATCCTTCTCAGGCTTACTATAATCAAACGCTGTATGTGCTTTTTCGCCATACTTTGTTAAATAAAAGAATTCACCGTCACTATTTTTTTCATAAAATTCTTCAATCGAATCATAATACGTAATTTTTACGTACTGCCAATAATCTAGGCCCGCACGTTTTAACATTTTATCATCCGTTGAAAATCCTAATGGCCTAATTAAATGTAATTCTGTCCCAGTAGCTGCACAAGTACGTGCAATATTCCCTGTATTTGCTGGAATCTCTGGTTGATATAAAACAACATGTACTCCCACGTGATATTCACCTCAATCTTTTGTCTACTACGTATTATACCACTTGACTGAAAAATCTCTACCCATTAATAATATGAAAAAATTTATATTTCATTTGTGGCGTATATTTACTGGAATCTTCATAATTCCAATACCGCCTGCGACTATTAGCAGAGTGGGCATTTACAAGTGGCATGCCGTCTGCATCTTTGGCTACAACTATTGTTGTGTGATTCCATCTACCATCATCTTCAAAATCATAGACAATTATATCACCAAGTAAAAGTTCTTCTGGTTTTTCTACCGCTTTAGCCCGAAGTCCTGTTGTAGCCCCCGATAAATACCAATAAAATGAATGAGCAACAGCCCAGCTCCAGCTCCATTGATTCTCCCTTTGCCACCATCCTTTACGAATGTTAGGATACCCAGTCATTGGTGTTTCACCAGCATGTAAACACTGTGAGATAAAATTCGTACAATTATCAGGAAAGTTACGATACAATGGATTCCGATCATCCCACCAACGCTCTGCATATTTGACAGCTTCTAATCGATTATATTGATTAGAAGCATAATTTCCTTTCGTTATCTCACGCTCTAATGTTTCGCCTTGAACTTTCACTTCTTTTGCCTCTATATCTTTATCTTCTACAATACGCCCATCTTTCAGATAAATACGCCGTTCTAATTGTTCTTCTTCCATATAAAATAATTCATGGTGATGAACTAAATATTTCAAATGAACTTGATAATCTACTTCTTGATATTGCTCACTATTCAATTGTCTTATAAAAGATACATCTGCTGTTGCTTTTACAATTTCAGCATCACGGTTTTGAAACAAATTTCTTTTTCGCTGTAGTACCTGTAGTAAATCAGCCGGAATCTTATCAACACTTGCACGTTTATTTGTAATATACGCTAAAAATTGTTGCATCTGTTGTTCAATCTGTTTCTTTACCAACATAGGCCTCTCCCTCCCATATTACACAATATGAAAAAAAGAGGTATTATCTACTGTTTTTTCTCAGCTAACATTTCAAGACCACGATTCATCTCATGAATAACTTCTTCATCCTTCTCACGTCCCATCGCCTTTTCAATTGCTACTTTTGTATCTTCACCACCAATTTTCCCTAAAGCCCATGCTGCTGTCCCTCGAATTACAGGTCTTGGATCATCTTTCATAACACCAATTAAATCAGGAATTGCTGTGGTTTCTTTAAAATGAGCAAGAGCTAAAATCGCATTTCGTTGCAATGGTTTTTTTCCGCGCCATGATCCAGACATAATGCCATATTTTTCTTTGAAATCTCGATTACTTATCGTTAATAATGGCGTTAACAGTGGTTTAACAAGCTCTGGATCCGGCTCCATCTCTGGATGGTTATGAAAATCCATCCCTTTGTTCTTTGGGCAAACCGTTTGGCATGTATCACAACCGTAAATACGATTTCCAATTTTATCCCGATATTCTTCTGGAAGAAACCCTTTTGTTTGCGTTAAAAAGGCAATACATTTTTTAGAATCTAATTGTCCACCTTGTACAAGTGCACCAGTTGGACAAATATCAATACACTTTGTACAGCTTCCGCACTGATCTTCTATTGGTTTATCCGGTGGAAACGGTACATTCGTAATCATTTCACCTAAATACACATAGGAGCCAAATTCTGGCGTAATAATGGAACAGTTTTTACCACTCCACCCAATACCAGCACGCTCTGAAACCGCACGATCGCTCAATTCTCCCGTATCAACCATTGATTTCACTTCTATATCTGGGAGCCTCTCGATTAAATACGCCTCTAATTTTTGCAGGCGATCTCGTAAAACAAGATGATAATCTTGTCCCCAAGAAGCACGGCAAAAAATACCACGTCGTTCTCCTCGTTTACTTAACGGTGCATTTTTCAACTTTGATGGATATGCTAATGCAATTGCAATAATTGATTTTGCTCCTGGTAATAATAACTGTGGATTTGTTCTTTTTTCAATATCAGGCTCTTCAAAACCAGACTGATAATTTAATTGTTGCTGCTGAATTAAACGCTGTTTTAATTCTTCAAATGGTGAGGCACTCGTAAAGCCTATTTTATCTATTCCAATTGTTTTACTATACGCTATTACATCTTGTTTTAATTGCTCAAAATCCATGCTTGGCCTCCTTCTACGATGAATACATATCCTCATCAAACAAGTAATCACCTACTGATGGTTAGCAATTCACTTCGTCATCATAGTTCTTAATTCTATTTTCGTATAAAATCTTCATTTCCAAACATTAAAAAACGCAATGCCCCGTTTATCTTAGAAACGAAACACTGCGTTGATCACAATTTATTATGAGATATAAAATGAAATTTGGAGCGGGTGAAGAGAATCGAACTCTCGACCAGAGCTTGGAAGGCTCTTGTTTTACCACTAAACTACACCCGCAAATATGAAAAAATATAATTTATCTGAATAACTTATGTAAAGTAGTATAGCACGTCCCAAAAGCCTAAGCAAGAATTTTATCGAAAAAAGTCGAAAAAGTGATGAGTATACTCATCACTTTTTCAATTCCTTATCAATTGCCTTTTTTATACTGTCATAATCTGGATTCGTAAGATTTCCATTTACATATACTGAAGGCGCACCTTGTACTTTCAGTTTTTGTGCACGGTCTGAATCTTTGCGTACTTTCTCTTGAATTTCTTTGCTATGTAAATCTTTTTTAAACTGATCTACATTAACTTTCGGAAGTTTTTCCTTCACTATATTAAGAAGTAGTTCTTCTGTAATCCATTTTTCAGTATCTTTCTTCTGACTTTGATAAATTTCATCATAGAATGTCCAGAAGGATTCTGGGTCCTGTTTATAAATTGCCTCACCAGCAGCAGCACCTAAATCAGAATCTTTTCCGATAAATGGGAAGTTAATGAAATAAAACTGTACTTTATCTTTATTAATATACTCTTCCTTTAAACGAGGTAATACAGTCGCATCCCAAGTCCGACAAGCTGGGCATTTAAAGTCTCCAAATTCTACAACCTTAACAGGAGCATCTTTCTTCCCTAAAGATTGCTGGGTAGAATAAGCAAACATCTCATCCCCTTTATCTTTTTTATCATTTATGATACTGTACGCAATTGTCCCGATTACAATCAATACTGCGATAGAAAAAACTATACCAAGAGCCATGATTTTATTTGATGATTTCATATACATTCCTCTTTAAATTTATATTCTGTATACATTGTTGTACACATTACACATAATATCAATACTTATACAGGTCGTGCAATGAACACGCTCACATAATTTCCAAAAACATAACAAATGTGTCAATATTGTGTCTCCTCTTTGGCTATTCTATTCAAAAAAGCGAAGTTCTCTCTATGGAACTTCACTTTTAGCTTACTGCCTTATTACGGGCTACTTTTTGCAACGAATGCTTCGTTGCAATATCATGACGAATTACTAATTTTTCACCAATTGCTTGCATATATTCAGCATGGCTAATGTATCCCTCTCGTTCCATTAATTTCAAAACGACATTTCGTCTTTCTACTGCTTTATCATAATTCTGAGCAGGAGAATAATAAGCAGGAGCTTTCACAACAGCGGCCATCGTTGCACTCTCACTCAATGTTAATTGATTTATTCTTTTACCAAAGTATAGCTGGGATGCTTTTTCAATCCCCCACGCACCTTCTCCATAATAAATATTGCTTACATATAATTTTAAAATTTCCTCTTTAGTAAATGTACGCTCAATTTTTTTTGTATAAAAAATCTCTTTCCATTTACGAGAAAATGTACGTTCATTGGATAAAAAGGCATTTTTGGAAAGCTGTTGTGTAATTGTACTTCCGCCCTGTACAATACCACCAGCTTTTATATTTTCAATAGAAGCTCGAACAATTGCTATATAGTCTAGACCATTATGGTGATAAAACCTTTTATCTTCTGTCGCAATAAATGCCTGAGCCAGAGATTCTGGCATCTCTAATTTAGCGGGTACATGTAGCTTACTAATATCACTTCGTTCAATCATTACATTTCCAATTAACAATAATGTACAACTAAGTAGTAATAATAAAATAATAGCTTTATAAAGAAATTTTGAAATTGGATTGAATGAAACCTTTTGATGATAGTTAACCCTAGATAGTACTCGTTCTTTCATCGTTCACACCTCTTTTCTTTGCAGCTTATAATAACCCTTATATTAAGAATACTGTTTCTTAATGCAATCACCAATTGATTTCTCTTACACTTACCTTACAATGTTGTAAGCTATAAAATACATATTCTATCAGAAAAAGTAGCAAGCTTCTATATACATCCCAATTAAAAAACGACATAATACCTTCTTTTTAGTTTGGAGAGAGAATCCGGCCATATATAGAAGCAGCCAGTACTTTTTAGCTCTATGGCACTTGAAAATAAAGGGGAAAAGAGCGGATGTTCCTTTTTATTTTCATGGCCGCGGCTTATATGTCATAAAATCAAAATGGATATAATATATTCAGATGAATTGCTTTAAAATCACATATCCATCCTTCTTCTATTATATCACCTGGCAAGTTTTTAGTTTTAGTCGGTCCCTTGCTAACCTTTTTTCTACAGTATTTCTAAAAAAATGAATATAATACTCCACTTTGAACAATATAAATATAACACCAAACAAACGTTCTTACAATCAATATGACCATGCATACTTTTTACTCTACTATCTTATCTAGTCTTACCGATTAAACAACATACTAGACGTTTTTAATTCCACAATATATTTTAAAAAGGACAAATGATTTGATAACCCCTCAAATCATTTGTCCTTCTTAAATTAATAATAACTGAAATAACCTATAATCTTCCTATCAAATCATAAAGATCTATTCTCCATGTCTCATATGGAATAAAAAAAGAGACTCTCTGCTCTAAATAACAAAAGGTCTCTTTTTCATATATTATTCCCCTAAATCTACATTGTGGTAGACTTGTTGAACATCTTCTAAATCTTCCAATGCATCAATCATTTTTTCAAATTGTACTTGTGCATCTTCTGAAAGTGTTACATCACTTTGTGCAAGCATTGTTAGTTCAGCAACTGTGAATTCTGTAATACCAGCATCCTTAAGCGCTGCTTGTACCGCATGGAACTGATCAGGCTCAGCATAAACGATAACTGCCTCTTCTTCTTCTAAAATATCACGTGCATCTACGTCTGCTTCCATTAAAATTTCAAGCACTTCATCTGCAGTTTTTCCTTCAAGTCCAATAACAGCTGTCGCATCAAACATATATGCTACAGATCCATTTACACCCATATTACCACTGTTTTTACTAAACGCAGCACGTACATCTGCTGCAGTACGATTCACGTTATTTGTAAGTGTATCTACAATTACCATAGATCCGTTTGGTCCAAATCCTTCATAACGAAGTTCGTCATAATTTTCTTCTGAACCACCTTTTGCTTTTTCAATTGCACGGTCAATAATTGTTTTTGGCACACTGTACGTTTTTGCACGCTCAAGTACAACTTTTAAAGCTTGGTTTGATTCTGGATCTGGCTCACCTTGTTTTGCTGCTACATAAATCTCACGTCCAAATTTAGCGTATACGCGACTTGTATTTGCATCTTTTGATGCTTTTTTGTCTTTAATATTATTCCATTTACGACCCATTCTGTTCCACTCTCTTTCACGTTTAAATCTACATAAAAAATATTAATATGAAATATAATGTTTATTCAACACTTTTTCAAAATAAATACAAAAAGTTCATTATCGACTCACATTATTGACATAATATACATCGATATAATTTAGTTCATTCCCAAATTATATTATACCTTAATTCTATAATTCATTACGAGTTTAACACTCAAATAACATGATTTTACAGTGTAATGTTGTTTAGCACAAAAGTCATTTTTCAATTATACTGCTCACGAATAACAGGATAAAGTGAAACTTTAATCAGTGGGGGGCTTCATCCCCCGCTGATTATTAGCCCTCACCAATCGGGCTTTTACGGGCAATTTATCTCCCACCTAACTTCTTAAAGAAAAGTGGAAGTGGCTCTCGTCCAGAATGTGAGGAGGATGGAGCTTCTGACGTAGAGGTGTTTTTTGCCTCGCAGGAAGAAGCGAAAACATCGAACATTCTAGCCACTGGAACTGGACAATACTTTCGCTGAGTTTTGAGGTGGGAGTATTACTGCCCGCAAATAGCGGGATAAAAATTCCACCTATATATTACGCTCCCTTATAATTGCTCACGTACACGATTCGATGCACACGCTCTCCTATTATTTTGCTATGCTAAAAAATCCAAAAAAAAGACTTTAACATTTCTGTTAAAGTCTTTTTTCACGTTATTTGATACCGATGGTCGGGGTCGAACCGACACTCCCGAAGGAACACGATTTTGAGTCGTGCGCGTCTGCCAATTCCGCCACATCGGCATAATAAGAAAGGCGGCAACCGGATTCGAACCGGTGGTAAAGGTTTTGCAGACCTCTGCCTTACCACTTGGCTATGCCGCCATATTAAATTTGGAGCGGAAGACGGGATTCGAACCCGCGACCCCAACCTTGGCAAGGTTGTATTCTACCACTGAACTACTTCCGCAAAAATGGCTGGGCTAGCTGGATTCGAACCAGCGCATGACGGAGTCAAAGTCCGTTGCCTTACCGCTTGGCTATAGCCCATCGAATTACTAATACACTATATGTTTACAATTCTTATTTTATTACAATTAATATTTAAGTAAGACATTAAATATCCTATCATAGTTAAATTAATTTGTAAATTTTTAAAAAAATGGGGCGACTGATGGGAATCGAACCCACGAATGCCGGAGCCACAATCCGGTGCGTTAACCACTTCGCCACAACCGCCATGTTGTATTTATTTGGCAGGGGTAGTAGGAATTGAACCCACACCGGAGGTTTTGGAGACCTCTGTTCTACCTTTAAACTATACCCCTATATAAAATGTAAATGGTGGAGGGGGGCAGATTCGAACTGCCGAACCCGAAGGAGCGGATTTACAGTCCGCCGCGTTTAGCCACTTCGCTACCCCTCCGA